>JAFKFF010000024.1 GCA_017307315.1 Alphaproteobacteria bacterium | reverse complement strand
ATCTGGACCAGTAAGAGCGTCTTGGTAGAGGCTTTCTTCCCCGCGTGGCGAAAGCCGCTGGCGGGGAAGATGTCTTCCGAGGGCTTGCCCCGGGGAAGGCAGATGGGGGCAGTTAAGGCGCTTCCGCCATGGCCTTCATCTTGGCCAGAGCGGCATTGAAGCGGTCGGCGCGCTGCTTGCGGTTCGCCGCCTTGGCTTCGTCCGTTCCCAGCGGCTCCTGATCGTAGAGCAGTGTATAGACGATCCGGCTATGGCCCTGGCCGTCCGGTTCGACCGCCAAAGTGCCGTGATAGAGATTGGCCGGATTGGTGGGCTGGATATAGGTGTAGGAAAAGGGCGTCTTCGCCACCATCATCTCTACCACCCGGCCATGGTCGAGATCGCGGAAGGTGCCGACGCCGCCATTGCCCTTGGTGATGGCGCAGGCCAATCCCAGCCAGTCTTTGATCGCACAATAATCGCCGATCCGCGACCAGGTCTTTTCCGGCGTCGCGTTGGCCGTGGTGCTGAGCTCGATGGTGGCGAAATCGGCGGCAAAACCCGGCGATGCCGCCAGCGCGGCGAGGGCAAGCCCCCCCAGAATCGACTTCATGCTTCTTCCTCCAGCTCGACCACCACGGCTTCGCCTTTTTCCAGCGCGATGGCGAGATTGCCTTCGCGTAAGGCCTTGGCGTCGTTTCCGAAGACATCGGCGCGCCAGCCCTGAAGCGCCATCACATCGTCGTCCTCGAAGGCCGCCAGCTTTTCGATGTCTTCGGCATTGGCGATCAACCGGGGCGCCACATGGGCCGCTTCGGCGCGCAGCCTGAGCAAGGTCTTGAGCAGATCGACGGCGGCCGGCGAAGGTTCGCGCTTGCGCCGGACATGGCCTTGCGCGGCGCCTTCGGGCGGGGCGGCATCGCGCCCGGCTTCCACCGCCGCCATCAGCCCCTTGCCCAGCCGCGAGTTGGCGAAGCCTTTCGGAACCGCGCGGATGCGCTCCAACGCTTCATCGCTCTCGGGCGGATGGGCGGCAATTTCGGTGAGGGCTTCGTCCTTCAAAACCCGGCCGCGGGGAATATCGCGGGCCTGGGCCTCGCGTTCCCGCCAGGCGGCAAGCGAAGCCAGCATCGCCAGGAAACGCTTGTTGGTGGTGCGGGGCTTGAGCCGCTTCCAGGCCTGGTCGGGATCGAGCCGGTAAAGCCTGGGGTCTTTCAGGGCGGCGATTTCCTCTTCCACCCAGCGGGCACGCCCGGTGCGTGCCAGCTGCGCGGAAAGTTTTTCATAAATCACCCGAAGATGGGTGACGTCGGCCAGCGCATATTCCAGTTGCCGTTTGGACAGCGGCCTGTGACTCCAGTCGGTGAAGCGGGCGGACTTGTCGATCTCCACCTGGGCGAGCTTGCGCGCCAGGGTTTCGTAGGAGGCGGCATCGCCAAAGCCGCACACCATGGCGGCGACCTGGGTGTCGAACAAAGGATCGGGCAGCACCCCGCCCTGGAGATAGAAAATCTCGATGTCCTGGCGCGCCGCATGCAGCACCTTGACGATATCGGGCCGCTTGAGGAGTTCGTAGAAGGGCGCCAGGTCCAGTCCCGGGGCCAGGGGGTCGATGATGCCTTCGATCCCGCCGGGCGCGGCGACCTGGATCAGGCAGAGCCGGGGATAATAGGTCTGGTCGCGCAGGAATTCGGTATCCAGCGCCAGATAAGGAGCCGAGGAAAGCTCGGCCAGGAACGAAGACAGCGCCTCGTTGGTTTCGACAATCCGCATCCGGCCGTGATAGCGGATTCGCGGCGGAAAATCCGGCTTTTATTCGGGAAAGCGGCCGGCCCGGCTCCCTTGACCGGCCCCCCATAAACCGCCAAAACCCGCCCTTTCCTCGAAGGTCCGTCATGCACGCCTATCGCACACATACCTGCGGCCAGCTTCGCAAATCCGATGTCGGCCAGACCGTCCGCCTGTCGGGCTGGGTCCATCGCCGCCGGGACCATGGCGGCCTGATCTTCATCGATCTGCGCGATCATTACGGCCTGACCCAGTGCGTGATCGAGCCTGATGCCAAGGCGTTTGCGACCGTGGACAGTGCCCGCTCGGAATGGGTGCTGACCCTGACCGGCCAGGTGGTGGCGCGCACCCCCGAAACGGTGAACGCCGATCTCGCCACCGGGGACGTCGAGCTGCGGATCGAGGAGGCTGCCGTCCAGAGCCAGGCCCAGGAACTGCCGCTGCCGGTGTTCGGCGACATGGACTATCCGGAAGAGACCCGGCTCACCTACCGCTTCCTCGATCTTCGCCGCGAGCGGCTGCACAAGAACATCATGCTGCGCTCCAACATCATCCGCTCGCTGCGCGACAGGATGTATGCCCAGGGCTTCAACGAATTCCAGACCCCGATCCTGACAGCGTCCTCGCCGGAGGGC
Source organism: Alphaproteobacteria bacterium (assembly GCA_017307315.1). Classification (GTDB taxonomy): domain Bacteria; phylum Pseudomonadota; class Alphaproteobacteria; order Micropepsales; family Micropepsaceae; genus Rhizomicrobium. Next base: position 3,282 of record JAFKFF010000024.1, on the reverse strand, counting down.
GCACGCGACTTCCTGGTGCCGTCGCGCCGCTATCCCGGCGAATTCTATGCGCTGCCTCAGGCGCCGCAGCAGTTCAAGCAGTTGATCCAGGTGGCCGGCTTCGACCGCTATTTCCAGATCGCGCCCTGTTTCCGCGACGAGGATGGCCGCGCCGACCGCAGCCCCGGCGAGTTCTACCAGCTCGATGTCGAGATGAGCTTCGTCACCCAGGACGATGTCTTCGCCGCCATCGAGCCGGTGCTGCAGGGCGTGTTCGAGCAATTCGCCGATGGCCGGACGGTGGACAAGGCGCCCTATCCGCGCATTCCCTACGCCGAGGCGTTGCTGAAATTCGGCTCCGACAAGCCGGACCTGCGCAATCCCATCCGCATCTGCGACGTCAGTGCGGTGTTCGCGCGTCCCGATGTCGAGTTCAAGGCGTTCAAGAACAAGACCGTGCGTGCCATCCCGGCGCCGGGCGCCGCCGGCCAGCCGCGCAGCTTCTTCGACAAGCTCAACGAATGGGCGCGGAGCGAAGGCGCACCCGGCCTCGGCTATATCGTGCTCGAGGACGAGGGCGGCGCCGTCGTGGGCAAGGGCCCGATCGCCAAATTCATTCCGCCGGCGGCGATCGCCGAAATGGTGCGGCAGGCCGGCGTCAAGGCGGGCGATGCCCTGTTCTTCGCGGCCGACAAGGAAGATCGCGCCGCCACCCTGGCCGGCCTTGCCCGTACCCGCATCGGTCGCGAACTGGACCTGATCGAAAAGGGCCGCTTCCGCTTCTGCTGGGTTGTCGATTATCCCATGTATGAATGGAACGAGGACGAGAAGCGGATCGACTTCTCCCACAATCCTTTCTCGATGCCGCAATATGACCGCGACAAGTTTCTGGCTTTCAGCTCCAGCGACAAGGACGAGATCCTGGCGCTCAAGGTCTTCCAGTATGACATCGGGCGTTCGAGATCGCCGGCTATGCCCGCGAAGAGACCGAAGCCCGCTTCGGCGGCATGCTGAATGCGTTCCGGTACGGCGCGCCGCCGCACGGCGGCCTGGCGGTCGGCCTAGAGCGGGTGGTGATGCTGTTGGCGGGCGAGGAGAATATTCGCGAAGTGACCATGTTCCCGCTCACCCAGCAGGGGCAGGACCTTCTGATGCGCGCGCCCAGCCCGGCCAATGCCAAGCAGCTCAAGGAATTACACCTGAAGGTGGTTTATCCGGAAAAGTAAGCCTGCGACGCGCAAAGGCGTGTGGGACATAAAAAAGGCGGCCACCGGGCCGCCTTTTGTTTTGGTGCCGGATCTACCGCACCTCAATTCAGCTTGGCGCCGAGGTCCTTGATGCTTTCGGAGATGAGATTGCCGGCCCGCGCCTGATCCATCCGCGCCGCGATCAGCTTCTGGGCGGCATTGGAGGCCGCATCGGCGGCCAGCGCCCTGATCTCGTTCATCGCGGCGGTCTCGGCCTGGGCGATGCGATCCTGCGCCGCCTGGGCGCGGCGGGCGATCTGCGCCTTGAGATCGGCGCGCGAGACTTCGGCAAAGCGGATCGCTTCGGCCCGCGCTTCGTGCAGGATGGTCTCGGCCTCGCGTTCGGCCCCGGCGGCCTTGGCCTTGTAGTCGGCCAGGAGGCTGGCCGCTTCCTCGCGCAGGCGGCGCGCTTCGTTCAGTTCGGCGGAGATCACCGCCGAGCGCTGATCGAGCATCTTGCCCACCATGCCCGGAACGCCCTTCCAGACCAGGATGCCGATCACCATGAGGAAACCGACGACTTCCCAGAATTCCGCTTCGTGCAGCATTTCCATGGTCAGGCTTCCTTCACCGCCGCCGCGGCGTCGGCCGCGGAGACGGTTTCCCCGGTCAGGCGCGCCACGATGGCGATAGCGGCTTCCTCGGCGGCTCTGGTCACATGCCCCTTGGCTTCGACACGGGTGGCGTTGATACGCGCATCCGCCGCCGCCATGGCGCTCTGGGCTTCGGCTTCCGCCGCCGCCTTCGCCTTGGCGACTTCGCTGGCCACGGTCTGGCGGGTTTCTTCCGCCAGATTCTGGGCACGCGCACGCGCACCAGCCAGCGCGGTCTGGTAGGCGGCGGAGGCCGCTTCCGCGTCGCCACGCGCCTTGTCCGCCGCCGCAATGTCGGCGTTGATCGCGCCCCGGCGGCTGGTGATCACGCCGTTGATGCGCGGCCCGGCGATCCGCCACAGCACCACGAACAGGAAGGCGAAGGTCACCACCAGCCAGAAAAGCTGGCTGGGGTAAGTCTCCGTCTTGAAGGGCGGAAACCCGCCCGCCTGTTCCGGTGTTTCAGTGCTGGTTTGCAGCGGCTCGGCCATTTTCGCCTACGGAAGATCGCTTACGTGAAGAGGATGATCAGCGCGATGACCAGGCCGAACAGGCCGGTCGCTTCGCAAAGCGCGAAGCCGAGCAGGAGATTGGTGGTCTGGGTGGCGGCCGCACCCGGATTGCGCAGCGCGCCCGAGAGGTAGGAGCCGAACACATTGCCGATGCCGATGCCGGCGCCGACCAGCGCGATACAGGCGATACCCGCGCCGATCATCTTTGCTGCAGCAAGTTCCATTTTCTTAGTCCCTTCGTTGGTTCAGTGTTGATCGTGAAGATGAAGTGCTTCGTTCAGGTAGATGCAGGTGAGAATGGCGAAGACATAAGCCTGCAGGAACGCCACCAGAAGCTCGAGCAGCATGATGGCGACAATCAGGAGCATCGGCGCGATGGCGAGGCCGGTGAAGATGCCGCCCGCCGAGCCCAGCGCCACCACGAATCCGGCGAAAACCGCCAGCATGGTGTGGCCCGCCAGCATGTTGGCGAAAAGACGGACGGAAAGGCTGATCGGGCGGGTGAAGAAGGAGATCACTTCGATCGGCACCAGCAGGATCAAGAGATACCAGGGCGCGTGCGGCACGAAGAGCTTCAGGAAACCGAGGCCGTGCTTCATGAAGCCGACCACGATCACCAGGAGGATCACAAGGCAGGCGAGCGCGAAGGTGACCGCGATCTGGCTGGTGACGGTGAAGCTTCCCGGCACCATGCCGAGGAAATTGCTGAACAGCACGAAGATGAAGAGCGAGAAGACGAAGGGGAAGAATTTCAGCCCGTCTTCGCCGGTCGCCGAATGGATCATGTTGGCGACGAATTCGTAGGAGGTTTCGGCCATCGACTGGCCGCGCGTGGGCACCAGCCGCCCGGACTTGACCGCAAGGCTCAGGAAAAGGGAGGCGGCGATCACCACCACCACCATCAGAAGCGATTGGTTGGTGAAGTAGATGGGATGGCCCGCGAGATGGAAC
>JAFKFF010000023.1 GCA_017307315.1 Alphaproteobacteria bacterium | reverse complement strand
CGTGACGCGGTCTGGCGGAACCGTCTGCGTCATTGAGCATAACCCGTTCAACCCTCTCACGCGACTGGCCGTATTGCGCTGTCCGTTCGATGAGGACGCCATGCTCTTGCGCGCCGGAACAGCGAAAGCGATTTTCGAAGGGGCGGGGTTGGAGAATGTTTCCGCGCGGTTCTTTCTTGCGCTGCCGTTCCGCCAGCGGGCCGCACGCGCATGCGAACGCGTGCTGAAAGACGTGCCGCTCGGCGCACAATACGCCGTCGCTGGTCGAGCTGCCTGACGATGCTGCCCATGCGCCTTTTTCGCTTCGCCGCCGTCGGGGTCACAAGCACGCTTTGCTACGCAATCACCGCATTGTTCCTGACGGCGAAACTTCATTACGCCACCATTGAAGCGTCCGTCGCGGCCTACGCCATTGCCGCGCTGCTGTCCTATTTCGGACACCGCGTCATCACGTTCCGCTCAACAGGGGATCATGCCCGCGAAGCGCCACGATTTGGCGCCCTGATGCTCTGTGGGTATGCGCTCGCGCTCGCGATTCCGCTGTTTTTCGCTCAGTTATTGGGCTGGCCACCGTCGGCCTCCATTCTGATCACCTGCATCGCCATTCCCCTGGTAAATTACATGCTGATGGCACGTGTCGTCTTTAGGGGTGGCGATCTATTTCGCCGTTGATAAATACGTACGTGGGAAACCACCCCTTTTCCCCATCAAGGCCGGTAGCGAAGCCGGTTACGCCAGCGTGACCGCGCGCGCTTTTTCGTCGATCGCGATCCAGCGGGAGCGGTGAACGTCCAGCGCATTGGCTTTCCAGCCCTTGACGTACGGCCGGACCAGATTGCCGCTGACCCAGAAGTAGAGCGGCATCGCCGCCTGATCCTTGAGCAGGATGGCTTCGGCCGCCGCCAATTTTTGTCCCCGGCTTTCGATGTTCGGGTCCGCCTTGGCGGCGTTCAGCATGCGGTCGAATTCCGGATTGCTGTAGCCGCCCCAATTGTTGCCGCCGCCGCTGATGAAGAGATCGAGGAAGTTCGAGGCGTCGTTGAAATCGGCCTGCCACCCCGGCTGGGCCATGTCGAAATCATGCTCCTGAATCTGCTTGTAGAAGATCTGCGCATCCGACGGCAGGATGGTGGCGTCGATATAGACGACCGCGAACATCTGCTGCAGGGCCGCGGCGACGGCGCGATAGGAGCCGGCGGCGGTGGAGCGGATCATGTAGGTGGTGCGCAGGCGCTTGTCCGGCCCGTAGCCGGCCTCGCGCATCAGCTTCTGCGCCAGCGCGGTGCGCGCCGGATAGGGCATGGTCTTGAAGGCGAATGCCGTCCCGCCGGGATAATTCGCGGTGTTGGGCGGCACGATATTGTAGGCCGGCACGTAGCCCACCGGAACGATCTTGTCGGTGATGGCTTCGCGATTGATGGCGAGGTTGACCGCCGTGCGGATTCTGAGATCGTTGAACGGCGGCCGGGTCAGGTTGACCGCGACCGTCTCCAGGATCAACTGCGGCACCGGATCGATCAGCTCGGGCATGTTCTTCTTGATCCAGCGGAACTGGTTGTTCTCCAGCCGGTCCTGGACATCGAGCTCGCCGGCGCGCAGCCGGCGCAAGGCGGCGCCATAGTCGGTGGTGGGATAGTAGATCACGCGCTCCAGCTTCACATTGGCGGCATCGAAGAAGCGGGGATTTTTCACCGCGGTGATATGGTCGTTGGGTATCCAGTCCTTCAGCACGAAGGCGCCGTTGCCGACATAATTGCCGGGCTGGGTCCAGGCCTTGCCCTTTGCCTCGACCACGTGCCGAGGCAAGGGCATCATCGAGGCATGCATCAGCATTTCCAGCAGATACGGTGCGGGGTGTTCCAGCTGCACGTCCAGGGTGCGGGCATCCACGGCCGTGGCGCCGAGCGCGCTGCCGGGGAGCTTGCCGGCATTGATCGGCTCGGCATTCTTGAGGATGTAGGGGAAATAGGCGTAGGAGGCGGCCTGCTTGGGGTTGAGTACCCGGCGCCAGGCAAAGAGAAAATCCTCCGCCGTCAGCGGCGCGCCGTCGGACCACACCGCGTCGCGCAATTTGAAGCGCCAGGTCAGGCCGTCGGCCGAAGCCTCCCAGCTTTCCGCCATGCCCGGGATCGGGTGGCCGTCGGGATTCTCCGTGGTCAGGCCCATCATCAGGTCGCCGATGATGAAATTCTCCCACACCGCGTCGCTCATGGTGGGATCGAGGGTGAAGGGCTCGCCGGCATTGCCGAGATGGAAAGTCCCCGGCTGAGGCCGTGCATGGGCGCCACCGCCGCTTGGCGTACTGGCCAGATAGAAGCCGCCGCCCAGCACGAGCGCGGTTCCGCCGCCCAATGCCAGCCGCCGGCTCATCTTGCGTTTCGACATGCGTCCTCGGAAAGGATAATTCGCCCGCCCGACCATAGCATCAGCGGCGGAAAGTCCATTATATTCCGCAACCTGTCATGTTTCATTGCCGGGAGTTCGCGATGTCGCCGCGCCTCATTCTGCTTGCCGCCGTCTTGTCGGGGCTTTTTGCCGCGCCGGCCCTGGCCGCGGGCGATCCGGTGCGCGACGATGTGATGCTCAACCTGCAGCGCTGCTCCGCCATCACCGACAACCGGACCTGGCTCAATTGCTTCTGATGCGGGCGCAACTGGGCCTGCCGCCCGCACCCGAATCTCAGGTCAGCCTGGTCAAGAACACCCCCCTGACGCCGCCGCCCATGAAGACCGAGAGCGACAGCGGTTGGCTGGGAATCGGCAATCTGTTCGGCGGCGGCCCCACCGAGGAAGAGAGCTATGCCGGCGCCATGCGGCTTTCGGCTTTCACCTTCGGCAAGGACGGTCTCTTCACCGCCACCCTGGCCGACGGCCAGGTCTGGAAACAGTCACCTTACGACGATCTGAGGGCGCATTGGACCGGCCAGCCCTCCAGCTATCAGGTGGTGGTGTCGTCCGACATGCTGGGCAGCCACACCATGCGGGTGCGCGGCGACCAGAATTACCGGGTGATGCGCGTCAAATAAGTGTCATGGAAGTGTGACATTCAAGGTCCGGACACCTGCTCCGGACCTGTCATGCGATATTTCCTGCTGGCCGCCGCGTTTGCCGCCCTTCCGCTGACCGCGCTGGCAGGACCGCGCGAGGACGCCCGTGCCGGCTTTGCCCGTTGCGACCAGCTTCCCGAAGACCGCGCCTGGCTCGACTGCGTCTATGGCGCGGTTCAGCCGATGCGGGCGCGGCTGGGATTGACGCCGGCCCCTGAATTTCAGCAGCGCCTGGCGGCCGCGCCTGCGGGCGCTGCGCCTATGCCGCGCGTCGCGGCGCGTCCGCCCATGGCGCCGGAGCCGGTCCGCAAAAGCGAAGGGCAATGGATGCGGCTTGCCGCTTACAGCTTCGACCGCGGCGGCATGTTCACGGTCACCCTGGCCGACGGCACGGTCTGGCGCCAGCGGGCGGACGATGTGAACTATGCCCATTGGAAGGAACCGGCATCCCGTTACACGGTTTCGGTGGGCGAGGGCCTTGGTGGCCATGGCACGCTGGAGCTGCGCAACGACGGCAACGAGTATCAGGTGCAGCGCGTCCGCTAACCCGGTCAGACCGGGTCGTGCTCGGCGACGAAATGGCCGGGCGCGACTTCGATCAGCTTGGGCCTGTATTGCTCCGCCTCGGGATCGTCGATCCGCCGCGATTTGAGAAACGCGAGAGGCGCGCGGCTGTCGAGCGGCGAGGGCAAATCGCCGCTCAGCAAGACACGCTTGCGGGCGCGCTCTGCCTTCGGATCGGGCGTCGGCACGGCGGACAACAAGGCGCGGGTGTAGGGGTGGCGGGGATCGCCATAGAGATCGTCGGCGCTCGCCGTTTCCACCACCCGCCCTAGATACAGCACCATCACCCGGTGCGAAAGCCGGCGCACCACCGAAAGGTCGTGGCTGATGAAGATCAGGGCCATGCCGGTTTCGGCCTGCAGGGATTTGATCAGGCTTACGATCTGCGCCTGGATGGAGACGTCGAGCGCGCTCACGGCTTCATCGCAGACGATCATCCTGGGACGGACGATCATGGCGCGGGCAATGCCGACGCGCTGGTTCTGCCCGCCGGAAAGCTCGTGCGGATAGCGGTTGATCCAGGCCGGATCGAGCCCGACCTTCTCCATCATTTCCGAAACGCGCGCGCGGATGACGGCGCGGCCAAGTCCCGGTTCCAAGGTTCGCAAAGGCTCGGCGATCGAAACCCCGATCGGCATGCGCGGATCCAGGCTCGCCAGCGGGTCCTGGAAGACGATCTGGAAATTCTTGCGGGCGCGGCGGATATCGTCCTGCCGGGCTTCGGTCAGGTCGTGACCCATCCACACCACCTTGCCGCTGTCCGGCGGCAGAAGCTGCAGCACCGCCCGCGCCAGGGTGGACTTGCCGCAACCGCTTTCGCCCACGATGCCCAGGGTTTCGCTGGCACGGAGGGACAGCGAAATGCCGTCCACGGCGCGCAAGTCCCGCTTGGGCGCCAGCCAACCATCGCCCTTGACCGGAAACGTGACTTTCACGTCGGCCGCATCCAGCAGCAGCGCGCCGGGTTGGGTTGCGACCTCCGGCGGATCGGTCAGCCGCGGCATCGCGGACAGCAGCATCTTGGTATAGTCGTGCCTGGGCGCATAGAAGATGCCGTCGACATCGCCGCGCTCCACCACTTCACCCTGGCGCATCACCTGGACCTGGTCGGCATTGCCGGCGATCACGCCCATATCGTGGCTGATCAGGGCCATCGCGGTCTTGCGGTCCGTTTTCAAGGCGCGGAGGATTTCCAGAATCTGCGCCTGCACTGTGACGTCCAGGGCGGTGGTGGGTTCGTCGGCAATCAGAAGGTCGGGGCCGGTGATGGTCGCCATCGCGATCATCACCCGCTGGCGCATGCCGCCGGACAATTCATGAGGATATTGCTTCATCCGGCGCGCCGCTTCGGGAATGCGGACATAGTCCAGCATCTCGCGAATCCGGCGCTCGGCGTCTTCGCGCGGCATCTTCTGGTGCAAGGTCAGGGCTTCGAGAATTTGCGCGCCCACCGTCAAATGCGGGGTCAGCGAGGTAAGCGGGTCCTGGAAGATCATGGTGATCTTCGATCCGCGGTAGAGATTGAGCTGTTCCGGTTCCAGGCCCAGAAGCTCCTGGCCGCGATAGCGCACGCTGCCGCTGGCCCGGCCATTGGCGGCAAGAAGGCCCATGGCGGCCAGGAAAAGCTGGCTCTTGCCCGAGCCGCTTTCGCCCACCACACCCAGGCAGGTGCCTTCCGCGATATCGAGGCTGACTTTCTTCACGGCATGGACGTCGCCGTCCGGGGTGGCGAAATGAACATCCAGATCGCGGATTTCCAGCAGCGCCGGCATCAATAGTCCTTGGGGTCGAGCGCGTCGCGCAGCCCGTCGCCGATGAAGTTGAAGCAGAAGAGCGTGACCGCCATGAACAGTGCCGGGAAAACCAGCATCCAGGGCGCGGATTCGATGGTGTTGGCGCCGTCCGCGATCAGCACGCCCCAGCTGGTCAATGGTTCTTGGATGCCGAGGCCCAGGAAAGACAGAAAGCTTTCGATCAGGATCACATCGGGGACGGTCAAGGTGACATAGACCACCACCGGCCCCACCACATTGGGAATGATGTGGCGCGTGATGATGCCGAACGGCGACACCCCGGCGGCGCGTGCGGCTTCGATATACTCCTTCTGTTTGGCGGACAGGGTCTGGCCGCGCACGATGCGCGCCATGGTGAGCCACACCACCGCGCCGATGGCCACGAACAGAAGAAAGAAATTCCGGTCGAACATCACCATCAGGATGATGACGAAGAAGATGAAGGGCAGGGAATAGAGGATGTCGACGGCCCGCATCATCACCGCGTCGATCCGTCCGCCGAGATAGCCAGCGGTGGCGCCATAGAGAACGATGTCGAATTCGCGCTGCAGTGCGGTCATGCTCCTCAACGTAGCGGTACGACGATCAAGCGGCGTGGGGGTACCGCCCGCTTGCGGGGGA
>JAFKFF010000022.1:3111-6504 GCA_017307315.1 Alphaproteobacteria bacterium | reverse complement strand
GTCGATATCCTTGAAGCCGGCGCGCGCCAGGCCGCAGACCGAGGCGCGCTTGACGATCTTGGTGATCTCGCTCACCGCCTTGAAATCGCCCGGCGAGGAAATCGGAAAGCCCGCCTCGATGACATCGACACCCATTTCGTCGAGCAGTTCGGCGATGCGCAGCTTTTCCTCATGCGTCATCGCGGCGCCGGGCGATTGCTCGCCGTCGCGCAGGGTGGTGTCGAAAATCTTGATCTTCTTCAGCTCGGTATTGGTCATGACGTAAGTCCTTCTGTTCGCCGTCAGGCGGTTCTGTTTCTCCTTTCGCGATCCCCTAAACACCCGCGCGCGACGCATTCGCGCGCCGGAAGGCGCCTAGGGGCAACTAAGAAGAAGCAGAAGCGCGTGCGAAGAACCACGGGAAGGACGGGCCTTTGAAAGCGGACGCGCGGCGACGCAGGCGGAAACTTCCACCCTTGCCTTTGTGCCGTGAGCCACCTTCGCCATGAACCAGTCGCCGTTCCGTCCGCTGGAATTGCTTTTTAACCAAGAAGGCTTAAGCAGCGGTAAAACCACTGTTTTTTCCCTCGCTGGGCCGGTTTTACGCCGAATTTGCGCGAAAGAGCAAGGGCGCGCAGGATAGGCCTTCCCAAAAAAGCGCGCGCCCGTCTTGATCGAATTTCTCAATCTTTCCAAAGCCTATTCCGCCTCCGGGACCCAGGCTGTCAGGGGCCTGACCTTGTCGATCGCGCCGGGCGAGTTCCTGGTCCTGATCGGCCCTTCCGGCTCGGGCAAGACCACAACCCTCAACATGGTCAACCGGCTGGTCGAGCCCGACAGTGGCGAGATCCGGATCGAAGGCAAAAATGTCCTGGATTCCGATCCGGTCATGCTGCGGCGCAGCATTGGCTATGTCTTTCAAGAGGCTGGGCTTTTTCCACATATGACCGTGGCGGAGAATGTGGCGGCGACACCGGTTCTGCTGGGCTGGGACCGGCCCCGGATCGCGGCGCGGGTCACTCAGCTTCTGGACATGGTGCAGCTTGCCGGCTTTGAAAGCCGGTTTCCGCAGGAACTCTCCGGCGGGCAGCGCCAGCGGGTCGCGCTGGCGCGGGCCCTGGCGGCGCGCCCCCCCGTTCTTCTGCTGGACGAGCCCTTCGGCGCTCTCGATCCCGTCACGCGCGAAGCGGTGGCCGCCGACGTTCGCGCCATCCACCAGCGACTGGGTCTTACCACCCTGATGGTCACGCATGACATGACCGAAGCGCTCCTGATGGCCGACCGGATCGCGGTGATGGCCGACGGACAGCTGGTCCAGGTGGGCAGCCCCCGCGAGCTGGTCGAGCATCCCGCCGACGCTTTCGTGGCGCAGCTGATCGAGACCCCACGCCGGCGCGCCCGCGCCTTGGCCGAGACCTTGCGCGCATGAACGCCAATCTGCGCGAAGCCTGGGCGCTTCTGCCCGACTATCTGGGCCAGCATGTCATTCTCAGCGTTTCCGCCTTGCTCCTGGGCGTGGCGGTCAGCGTGCCCTTGGGCGTGATCGCCGCCCGCAGCCGCCGGGTAGGAGCGCCCGTACTGGCGGTGGTCAGCGTGGTGCAGACCATTCCGGGCCTGGCGCTTCTGGCGCTGTTCTATCCCCTGCTGCTGGCGGTTTCGGCGGTCACGGACGACCTGTTCGGTTTCTCTTTTCGCGCCCTGGGCTTTCTGCCGGCGCTTCTGGCGCTGACGCTGTACGCCATGCTGCCGATCCTCAGGAACACGGTGACGGCGCTGAAAGGGCTCGACCCCGCCATATTGATGGCGGCCAAAGGCGTGGGCATGACGGCGCGCCAGTCGCTGTTCCGGGTCGAACTGCCCCTGGCGGCGCCGCAGATTCTGGCCGGCATCCGCACCGCCACCGTATGGGTGGTGGGCATCACCACCCTCTCCACGCCCATCGGCCAGACCAGCCTGGGCAATTACATCTTCACCGGGCTGCAGATCGAGAACTGGATTTTCGTGCTGTTCGGCTGCGTCGCGGCGGCGGCGCTGGCGCTGGTGCTGGATCTTTTGCTGGCGATGGCGGGTGCGGGCCTTGGACGGCGCTCGCATGCCCGGCTGGTGCTCGCCGCCGCCGGACTTATCGCCGTGATCGGCGCCGCGCTTCTGCCCGAGCTGATCCAGGCGCATGCGCCTCAGGCACGCCCCATGGTCGCCATCGGCGCCAAGAATTTCAGCGAGCAATATATCCTGGCCGACCTGATGGCAGGGCGGCTGGAGCGCGCCGGCTTTTCGGTCGCCACCAAAAGCGATCTGGGCTCGACCATCGCCTTCCGGGCTTTGAGTTCCGGCGATATCGACGCCTATGTCGACTATTCCGGCACCTTGTGGGGCAACATTCTGGGCCGCACCGACATGCCCGGCCGCCAGGCGATGCTGGACACGCTCGCGGCCCGGCTCAAAGCCGATTACGGCATCGCCTCGCTGGGCTCGCTGGGATTCGAGAATGCCTACATCTTCGCCATGCGGGCGGATCGCGCGCAGGCGTTGAACATCAAAAGCCTGGCCGATTTGGCGCGGCATCCCGAACTGCGGATCGGGGGCGATTTCGAAATCTTCTCCCGCCCCGAATGGCGCGCGGTGGCCAAGGCCTATGATCTCGGCCGGATGAAGCGGCGACAATATCAGCCGGAGTTTCTCTACCGCGCCGTGGTGAGCGGCGATGCCGATGTCGTCTCGGCTTTTTCCAGCGACGGCCGCATCGCCCGTTACGGGCTGGTCATCCTCGGCGATCCCAAGGCTGCGCTGCCGCCCTACGATGCCATGCTGCTGGTGGGCCCGGCCCATGCCCATGACGCTGCGTTCCTCGCCGCGCTCAAGCCCCTCGAAGGAGAGATTTCCTTAACCCTCATGCAGCGGGCCAATCTGATGGTGGACCGCGACCAAGACAAGCAGACCCCGGCCGCCGCCGCCGCATGGCTCGACCGGCAAATCCCGCATTGACTTAAAGGCCTGCCGCGACAATAGAACGCCTGCATATGTCACAAGCCCTTCACGCCGGCGCGTGAAGTCGCGTGTTTGTCGCCCACACCCCTGATCCGAAGGCTCGCCGGACATGAAAATCCTGCCGCCCATCTCGATCGAAGCGCGCCGCCTGCTGCCCAGCCGCTGGGACTTGCTGGCGGCGGTGCTGGTGCTCGGGTTCATCATCCTCTTCGCCGATGCCAGCCGTTTCCTGGTGCAGCCGCTTTCCACCATCGCGGGCCATTCGCTGAGCCTGGATCCCGCCTATCTGCCGGGCTATGCGCTGCGCACGTCCTTGCGCATGCTGATCGCGATGGGCGTGTCGCTCGTCTTCACCTTCACCTATGCCACCTGGGCGGCGAAAAGCCCCCGCGCCGGAACCTTGCTGGTGCCCCTGCTCGACATCCT
>JAFKFF010000022.1:0-3086 GCA_017307315.1 Alphaproteobacteria bacterium | reverse complement strand
GCTCGACATCCTGCAGTCGGTGCCGATCCTGGGCTTCATCTCGGTGACGGTGGTGTGGTTCCTCAGCCTGGCGCCGGGCCGCATCCTGGGCGCGGAACTGGCCTGCGTCTTCGCCATCTTCACCAGCCAGGCCTGGAACATGGCCTTCAGCTTCTACCAGTCGCTGCGCACCGTGCCGCCCGAGCTGGAGGAAGCGGGCCGCATGTTCGGCCTCAATGCCTGGGCGCGCTTCTGGCGCATCGAAGCGCCTTTCGCCATGCCGCCCTTGGTGTGGAACATGATGATGTCGATGGCGGGCGGCTGGTTCTTCGTCACCCTGTCCGAAGCCATCAGCGTGGGCTCGACCACCATCGCGCTGCCCGGCATCGGCTCCTACATCGCCGTCGCCATCGACGAGCGCGATCTTTCCGCCATCTTCTATGCCATCGGCACCATGCTGGTGGTGATCCTGGTCTATGACCAGCTTCTGTTCCGTCCTTTGATCGCATGGGCCGACCGCTTCCGCATCGAGAACCAGCCGTCCGAGGAACAGCCGGAAAGCTGGGTGCTCACCATGCTGCGCCGCTCGCGGCTGATCGACACCCTCACCGCGCCTTTCGACGCTATGATCCGCTGGAGCTACCGCCTGCAGCCGGCCTCCTTCGGGCTGCGCGCCATCGCGCCCGAGAGCAAGGGTCGGCTGGGAGACATCGTCTGGTACGCCGTGCTGGCGGTCCTGGGCTCCTATGGCGCCTGGCGGGTGTACAATTTCGCCCACGCCAATCTCACCTGGAGCGATCTGGGCGAAGCGATGGGATTGGGCGTCCTCACCATGATCCGGGTGGTGGTGCTGATCGGGCTTGCCAGCCTGATCTGGACGCCGGTCGGCATTTATGTGGGCCTGCGCCCCGCACTCACCCGCTGGGTGCAACCGGTGGCGCAATTCCTGGCCGCCTTCCCCGCCAACATCCTGTTCCCGCTGGCGGTGTCGCTGATCGTGTTCTGGGACCTCAATCCCGATATCTGGCTGTCGCCGCTGATGGTGTTGGGAACCCAATGGTACATCCTCTTCAACGTCATCGCTGGCGCCAGCACCATGCCGACCGAATTGCGCGACGCCGCCGACAATTTCGGCGTGCGCGGCTGGCTGTGGTGGAAGAAGGTCGCGCTGCCTTGCGTCTTTCCCTATTACGTCACCGGCGCCATCACCGCGTCGGGCGGCTCCTGGAACGCCAGCATCGTGGCCGAAGTGGCAAGCTGGGGCCGGCGCACGCTGCATGCCCATGGCCTGGGCGCCTATATCGCCGACGCCACCACGAAAGGCGATTTCCGCCATGTCGTGCTGGGCATCGCGGTGATGAGCTTTTATGTCGTGGTACTCAACCGTATCTTCTGGCGGCCTCTTTATTGGTATGCTGAGAGAAAGTTTCGCCTAACGTGATGTATTTTATGGTCGCGCAGCCCGGGCGCGGACGCGCCCTATCTTTCAAATGGGCGCCTCCGGCGCCGCTCGGAAAACCGGAAGTCCACTTTTCCCGGCCGCGCTCCTGGTATGTTGAACGCAAATTCCGTTTGACCTGATCGGACGCAGAAATGGCAGGCACAAATCTTCTCGACGTCACCCATGTCCGCCGCACCTTTCCGCGCGGCGCGGGCGAGGAATTGCTGGTGCTGGACGACGTCAATCTCTCCCTGAAAGAGGGCGAGATCGTGGGTCTTTTGGGCCGCTCGGGCTCGGGCAAATCCACCCTGCTGCGCCTGATCGCGGGCCTGGCGCGGCCGCAAGGCGGCAGCCTCACCTATATGGGCGCACCGATCGAAGGGCCGGCCCAGGGCGTGGCGATGGTGTTCCAGAGCTTCGCGCTCTTTCCCTGGCTGACGGTGCTGGAAAATGTGCAGCTGGGATTGGAAGCGTTGAACCTGCCGCCCAAGGAAATTCGCGCCCGCGCGCTCGCCGCCATCGACCTCATCGGCCTGGACGGCTACGAAAGCGCCTATCCGCGCGAATTGTCCGGCGGCATGCGTCAGCGCGTCGGCTTCGCCCGCGCCGTGGTCGTGCACCCCAACATCCTTCTGATGGACGAGCCGTTCAGCGCCCTGGACGTGCTGACGGCGGAGAATCTGCGCACCGACCTGGTCGAGCTATGGGGAAACCGCAAGCTGCCGATCAAGGGCATCATCCTGGTCACGCACAATATCGAGGAAGCGGTCCTGATGTGCGACCGGGTGCTGCTGTTCTCGTCCAATCCGGGCCGGGTGAGTTCGGAGATCAAGATCGACCTGCCCCAGCCGCGCGACCGCACCTCGCCGCTGTTCGAGCAGTATGTCGATCAGATCTATGTCGAGATGACGGCGCGGCGGGTGGAGCGGCTGCGCGAGCAGCAGGCCCGCGCCAAGGCCGGCATCGAAATGCCGCTGGTGCATGTTTCGCCCAACCAGATCTCGGGCCTAATCGAAGCCCTGGCGGTGCCGCCCTATGACGGCAAGGCCGACCTGCCCGACATCGCCTATGAGCAGGAACTGGAAGTGGACGAACTGTTTCCGGTGGCCGAAGCGATGCAGCTCTTGCGGCTGGCGGACGTGGAAGGCGGCGACATCAAGCTCACTCACATGGGCAAGCGCTTCGCGGACGCCGACCTCAACGAGCGCAAGGAGATTTTCTCGCGCTCGCTGATGAACAATGTGCCCCTGGCCGCCCATATCCGCCGCATCCTGGACGAACGCGCCAGCCATTCCGCGCCCAAGAGCCGCTTCCTGGACGAGTTGGAAGATCACATGGCCGAAGAAGCGGCAGAGGATTCGCTGAAGACCGTCGTCTCATGGGCGCGCTTCGGCGAATTGTTTTCCTACGACGACGACGCGGCGCTGTTCAGCCTGGAAAATCCCACCTAGTTTTTGAAGCAAACACGGGCCAGCCTCCCCCTCGCGTGCGAAGCACGCTGGAGGGGGAGGTGTCTCTGAGCGCTTGCGCGAAAGAGACGGAGGGGGTCAGAAACTACTTCACCCGCGTGCAGGTGGTGATGCGCTTGGTCGCGGTTTCCTTCACCGTGCAGCTTTCGTCGGCCCGCGCCACCTTGTTCGAGCGATGGCGGCTCTTCGAAGAGGTA
>JAFKFF010000021.1 GCA_017307315.1 Alphaproteobacteria bacterium | reverse complement strand
CACTCGTGAACTGCGCCGCCCCGGTTCAGCCCCCTCCGCCGCCGCCCTTAATGCCGCCTTCGGCCAGCGCGGCCGGGTCGAGCAACTCGTCGAGCTGCCCAGGCGTCAAGTCGGTCATCTCCGCCGCCACCTCCTTGACCCGGCGCTTCTCCGCATAGGCGCGCTTCGCGATCTTGGCGGCCAGGTCGTAGCCGGTGATGGGGTTGAGCGCCGTGACCATGATCGGGTTTTTCCCGACGAGGTCGGCGATGTGCTCCTGGTTGACCGTGAACCCAGCGATCGCCTTGTCCGCCAGCACGCGCGAAACGCTCGCGAGCAGCGAGATCGACTGCAACAGGTTGTGCGCGATCACGGGCAGCATCACGTTCAGTTCGAAGTTGCCCATCTGCGCGCTGATCGTGATGGCGAGGTCGTTGCCGGTCACCTGGGCGCAGACCATCATCGTCGCCTCGGCGATCACCGGATTGAGGTAGGTGTAGGACGCGGTGAGGTTCAGATGCTCGAGCACCTCGCCAGTGGCCGAGGCTTCGAAGCCCTGCACTCGCTGTTTCTGGCTGGACTGCAGCAACACCGCGCCGTTGGCCGGATCGATCTGCAGGGCGTTCGACTTGGTCACCTGGAAGAGCGAACCGGTCAGGCCCAGCTTGCCACCGAAGGTGCTGAACTTGGCGCCCGCTTCGATGGTCTCGCTCTTGTCGGGCTTGAGCGCGGAGGCCGCCGCCGAGGAGATCGGCGTGGGCTGGCCCACCACCGAGGTTCCGATCGGCGTGGCCGCCTTGCCCCAGGACAGATAATAGGTCTGGGTCTGGTCCGGCTCGAACACGATGCTGGCGCGCGGATCGAACAGGAAGGACGGCGCCTTGAATTCCGTGTAGGTCCCGGCGACCGTCACCGATTTATAAGTGGCGTCATACTGATCGATGCGCAAACCCGCGATCACCGAAAGCTCTTCGGTGAACCAGAGGCGGTCGGTGGCGAAAGCGGCCAGGTCGGTCGCATCGCCGGTCGACTTCACCACCGTCGTGGCCGAGGCGCTGGTGCCGCCGCCGGCGACATTGGCCGCGGTCGGAAGGATCACATCATAGCCCGGTGGAGTCTGGTGATCGAAACCGAACAGCGGGAAGCCGATATTGCCGCGCGATCGGCCGCCGTTCCCCAGCTGATACGTGAATTGCGCCGTGGTCGGGAGGGTATAGGCATAAATGGTGCGGTCGGCGCGCTGATAGCTGACATCGATGCCCGCGATCAGCATGTTGCGGAACTGGCCGATAGGGAAATTCGCGCTGGCGGCCGCAATATCCTGCAAGCCCCAGCTGTTCTGCTTGTAGGGACCGCCGCCGCCGGTGCCGGCAAGCGCGCTCAACGGATTGGCGGAGCCTGGCGCCGCACCGAGGCCGGCAAGGCCGAACAGAACCGAGCTGCAATAATTGGTCGCGGCGGTGTTGTCGCAGCGGTCGGTCGGCGTGTAACGGAAGTCGCGGGAATAAGCTGCGACACGGGTGTCGTTCGTCAAGGTCAGCCAGTCGGTCGCGTTGTGGGTCAGCTTGGCAGTGACCAGATCGGCGGTATTCTTGTCGTGGTCGGCAGAAAAACCCAGATAGGTGCTGCGAGGCACACCGAACTCGGTCGCCGGCGCGGCATAAGGCGAGTTGGGCGGCGTGGCGACCACCACGCCATAATCCTGGCGCGCCGATGTCTGCTGGTGGATATAGCCCAAGGTGAAAGTCGTATCGGTGCCGAGGCCCAGCGCGATCGACGGTGCGACGCCCCAGCGGTGCGAGTGAACCAGATCGCGGTCCACCACCCCGGTATCGGTCAGCATCAGGTTGAGCCGGACCGCCGAAGTGTCGCCGAGCTGGTAATTCAAGTCGGCGGTGCCGCGGACATGATCGCCATTGCCGCCTTCCAGTCCCAGCGAATAGCGCTCGCCCAGGAAGGGGGTCTTGGAGACGGTGTTGATGGCGCCGCCGCCGGTGCCGCGCCCGAACATCAGGCCGGACGGGCCTTTGAGGACCTGCACTTCTTCGTAATTGAAGCTGTCGCGGGTATAGGCCGCGAAGTCGCGCAAGCCGTCGAGATAGACATCGTCCTTGGCGTCGAAGCCGCGGAGCTTGAATTGATCGCCGGCCAGGGTGCCGCCCTCGCCGATGGCGATGGTGATGCCGGGCACGTTGCGCAGGGCCTCACCCAGGGTGCTGGTGGCCTGCTGCTTCATGGTTTCGCCCGTCACCACGGTCACCGCCTGGGGCGTGTCCTGGATGCTGGCGCTGGGCATGGTCGAAATTGGCGGCGCGTGGTTCAGCGCGTTCTTGTCGCTGTCGCTCTCGACCGTGACCGGCCCCAGGGTCACGGAGCCGGAATTGGTCTGGGCCTGGGCCGGAATGGCGAGAAGCGCCAAGACACCCAGCGAAGCGCCGGTCAGCGCGCGGGTCTTGGTCAGATTGGCAATCACGAACATGGTATCCCCTTCGAAGTCAGCGTTGGTTCCGGTCAACCTGGCTGGCTTCCGCCCCTGATCGGGCGGTGCTGGCTTGGCATTCGCGGCAAGCCCCGACCGGCTATTTGGTCAGGATCAGCTTGCCGTTGCTCGTGAGCCGAAGGCGGTAATCGAAGCCATCATGCACCAGCACCGCTTCCCGTCCGGCGCCCATCAGATCGGACACCGCCACCCGGGGGACGGGCTGGCCGAGACTGCCGCCGGACCGTTTTGGCGCTTTGTTTTCGCCGCGACCGACCATGGGCAGACCCTTCACTTGCTGGCCGGAACCTATTGACGGACGGGACAGCTTGCAAGTGCTTTTCAGAGTCATTCGCAAATAATAGTCAACAGGCCGGTGAAAATCTAATCCCTTGTTACAAAAGGGGAATATTCACGTCCGGGCGGCAACCCCGGGGGCGCCGGCCTGGCCAGGGGCCAATTCCAGCAAAATGGGGTGATGATCGGAGGGTCCCCGATCCAGCACGCCCACGCGGAGGCAGCGAACCTCGCGGGTGATGCAGCGGTCGAGCCGGAGCGGCACGATGTTGCTCGCCTTGTGGGTGCGCTTGCGTGGGCCAACATCGCGAAATTCCGGCACCCGGATCGGGCCCACCGCGTTGAAATCTCCGATGATGACCGCCGGCCCCTCCAGCGCATAGGCGATATGATGCAGCTGAAACCGGTTCAGAAACTGTCCATGGGACAGATGCACGTTGGCAAAGCAGATGCCCTGGAATTTGACGATCTGGGCGATGCGCGGCGGCACCCGGCCGGGCAGTACAGATGCCGGCAGCCGGATCGCGGAGGTGCGCGGCACTTCGTGCGGGCTCCAGGCGGCAAGGCCGTAAATCCGCTTCTGCATCGGATGGCGGAAGAAGTGACCGCCCACCAGCGACGGCAGGGCCGCGATCTCTTCCGTCGCTTT
>JAFKFF010000221.1 GCA_017307315.1 Alphaproteobacteria bacterium | reverse complement strand
CAGCGCTCCTACCCCGCCTATGCGGGCATATTGGCGTCCATCCTGTCGAGCCGGCCTTATGTGCCGATCAACATGAAGTTCCCGCTGGAGCGACAGATCAGCATCGCTTCCATCGCCAAATGCGCCCTGCTGATAACCGACCATTATTCGACCGCGCGGGGCCCGGAACTCATCCAGGCGGTCGGACCGGCCCTTCGCGAAATCGCGACGCCCGAAGCGACGGATGCAGATACAGGCACGCACCGCAAAACCTTTACCGGTCATGGCGCGGACTTCGCCTACATCATGTTCACCTCCGGCACCACGGGCGTCCCGAAAGGTGTCGCAGTACGCCGCGAAAATCTCTCGGCCTATCTTTCCGCCATCGAGACCATTGCTCCGATCGCGCCCGAAACCCGCTGCACGCAATTGTTCGACCTTTCCTTCGACCTATCCGTCCATGATGTTTTCCAGACCTGGGCAAGCGGGGGCTGCCTCTATGTCGCGAACAATGACGAGATGGTGGACCCGGTGGGCTTCGCCAGGCGGCACGCGCTTCAAGCCTGGTTTTCCGTTCCCTCCGTGGTCGCCATGGCGCAGCGCTTCCGCCGGCTTCAGCCCGATATTCTTCCGGACATGCGCACCAGCCTGTTCTGCGGAGAACCCTTGCCGGTCAGCATCGCCCGGGAATGGGCGAAAGCGGCCCCCAATTCCCGCATCTGGAATCTCTATGGCCCGACGGAAGCGACAATCGCGATCACGGCGGAGGAATTCGAGCCGGCTTCTTCGAGCGACCAGGGACCGGCCACCGTCCCGCTCGGCAAGCCCTTTTCGGGCTCGGCGGCCATCATCGTCGACGATGATGGCCGGCAATCCGAACTTGGAGAATTGTGGCTGGGCGGCGCGCAGATTTCGAGCGGCTACATCAACAATGAAAGCGAGAACAGCGCCAAGTTCGTCACCAAAATATTCGCGGACCAGCCTTACGAACGCTGGTATCGGACCGGCGACCTCGTGCGGCGCGATGCGCGTCATGGTCTGGTGTTCCAGGGGCGCATGGATGGGCAAGCCAAAATCCAAGGCTATCGCGTGGAATTGCTGGAGATCGAGGAGGCATTGCGACATGCCTCCGGAAGTGCGGAAGTCGCTGCGGTGCTCTGGCCGGTCAGCGCGGCAGGCGCCGCCGAAGGGGTCGTCGGCTTTGTATGCGGGCCCGCCAGAACCGAACGGGAAATACTGGACGCGTGCCGTGAAAGCCTGCCCGTCTATGCCTCTCCGAAAAAGATCATCGCCATAGACACCCTGCCCTTGAACGCCAACGGCAAGGTCGATCGCAATGCCTTGCGCGACACCTATCTGCGCAAAGCTCCGCCCGCCTCAGCGACGGCTACGAAAAGCGAGCTGGGCTAGGTCTCTCGCCAAAGCGCGCGCGCCCTGGGCCGGTTTCATCAGGAGCCGCGGCCGTTTCAGCCTTGCGACGGCGCCCGCCGCCACCACGGCGTTGCGGTTTTCGAATCCGGGCGCATCGAGCAGGCGCACGCCCCGCCAAACGCCTTTCAGGCTGCGCAGAATCTCGCCGGAAACCGGATCGTCATCGTCGCGCACCACGATATTGATCAGGAAAAGCCCGCCGCGTTTGAGCCGCGCTTTGACCAGGCGAAAAAAGCCGGGCTCCAGCAAATGGGACGGGATGACCTCATTGGCGAAGGCGTCCAAGACGATCGCATCGTACCGGCGGCGGGTGGCGCGAAGAAATGCCCGGCCGTCGCGGGCATGACATGCCACCGACAACGGCATCTGGAAATAACTCCGCGCGATCTCGAAGGAGAGCGGATCGATATCGACCAATGTCACCGCGACGTCCTTGCGCGACAGCATGGTGGCGAGCGTCCCCCCGGCGCAGCCGATCATCAGCACGCTCCGGGAACGCTTCTGGCGCAGAAGCCCGTACAGCGCATGAATATATTCCGCCAGGCTGACGCCGTTGCGATCCGCCACGCTCTGGTGGTCCTCAGCCTGCCAATAGGAAATGCCGCCGGTCCGGTTGTCCTGGGCCAGCACGATGTCCGGAAAATGGCCTGTTCTGCGGCTCAGGCCCGGCTCGCTTCCGCCACCGGATACCGGCCGCGGCGGAACAGAAAATAGAAAGCCACGAGAAAGACGATGAAAAGCCCGGTGGTTGTCAGCTGGCTTCGCAGGTCCGCAATCATGCCCATCGCCACCAGAACGGCCAGCATGCCGAGGATGGCGAAATAGCTCAGGCCCGGAAAGAGCCACATCTTGATGGGCAACCGCGCCTCGGCTTCCGGCGAAAGGCTGTAGCGGTAGCGGACCTGGGCGATGCCGATCATAGCGTAGAGGAACAGCATCGCCGTTCCGGAGGCATTCACCAGCCATGTGAAGAGGCCCGTGGCCGGCAGGAAGATCGAGGTCAGCATCGCGCCATAAGCGAACACCGTGCCGGCGATGATGGCGCGGGCGGGCACCTTGCGCTTGTTCAGCGCGATCAAGGCCTCCGGCGCATCCCCCTGTGCGGCCAGCGCGAAGAGGGCACGCGAGGTGACGTAAATCCCCGAATTGAGGCAGGAAAGCACCGCCGTCAGCACGATGATGTTCATCGCCAGCGCGACGCCCGGAATGCCGATCTGGGCAAGCGCGGCGATGAAGGGCGATTCACCGGACTTGATGGTGGTCCAGTTCACCACCGTGACCACAAAGAAAATCGACAGCACATAGAACAGCACCACCCGCACCGTCAGGGTGGTGGAAAGTGAGGCGATGGCCTTGACCGGCTCCTTGGATTCGGCCGCCGCCACGGTGGTGATTTCCGCCCCGGTGAGCGAGAAGATCACCGTCGCCACCCCCGCCAGCACCGACAGGGCGCCGTGCGGGGCGAAGCCGCCATGGGCGGTGAGGCCGGAGAAATCCATGCCATGGCCCGGCATCAGGCCCAGCACATAAGACCCCGTCACCAGGATGAAGGCGATGATCGCCGCCACCTTGATGGAGGAAAACCAGAACTCGAACTCGCCGTAGGAGCGCGCCGACATCAGGTTGACGCCGGTAAGGCTCACCAGCAACCCCAGGCCGATCAGCCAGGACGGCAGCGGCACCCATTGCGCGATGATGGCCGCGCCGGCGATGGCTTCGACCGCCACCACCACCATCCAGAAATACCAATAGAGCCAGCCGCCCACGAACCCGAAAGAATGCCCCAGCACCTTGCGGGCATAGTCGGTGAAGAAACCGATGCCCGGCAGGCCGACCGCCAATTCGCTCAGCATCCGCATCGACAGCAGGATGAGGACGCCCGCCAGGATGTAGCAGAGGATCACCGCCGGACCGATCGAGGCGATGGCGGCGCTGGAGCCGACGAACAGGCCCGCGCCGATGATCCCGCCCAGCGAGATCATGGCGACATGGCGCGACAGCAGCGAATGGCTGAGACGGGGCGCCTCGCTCATACGGTGCGGCGCCCGGCCAGGATGCGGCGATCCACCGGCAATTGCCTGAGGCGAACGCCGGTCGCGGCCGCAACGGCATTGATCAGCGATGGCGGCCCGGCGGTACAACCCGGCTCGCCGATGCCGCCCGGCGCTTCGCGCGACGGAATGATATGGACGTCGATCCTGGGCGCCTCGTTGATGCGCATCATCCGGTAATCGTTGAAATTGCCCTGCTGCACCCGGCCATTGGCGATGGTGATGTCGCCATGCAGCGCTGCGGTGAGGCCGAAGATCAATCCGCCCTGCACCTGCGAGGCCAGGGTATCGGGATTGACCACCCGGCCGGCATCGACCACCGAGGTCATGCGGCGCACGCGGACCGTACCATCGCTTTCCACCGAGACTTCCGCCACCGTGGCCATATAGGTGCCGAAAGCGCGCTGGGCGCAGATGCCGCGGCCGTGGCGGGCGGGAAGCGGCTTGCCCCAATCGGATTCCCGGGCCGCCCGCTCCACCACCGCCTTGAGGCGGGGATTCTTGGTGAGATGCGCCAGGCGGAACGCGATGGGGTCCTGGCCCGCCTTTTTCGCCAGCTCGTCTATCATGCTTTCGATGGCGAAGACGGTGTTGTTGGGACCTACCCCGCGCCACCAGCCCATCCGCAAGGCGCGCGGCTCGGCCTGTGAATATTCGATCCGCTGGTCGGCAACATCGTAAGGCATCTCGGTGGCGCCATCGAGCGCATCATTGTCGATGCCGTTCTTGAGCGGGCCGAACATGCGCTCGATCACCGAACCGCCGGTAACCCGGTGCATCCATCCGGTGATGCGGCCTTCGCTGTTCACCGACGCCGACATCACGTTGCGGTAGGCGGGACGATACATGTCCTGCCGCATGTCCTCTTCCCGCGTCCACATCACCTTGACCGGGCCTTCCACCTTCTGGGCGACCCGCACGGCTTTTTCGACCATGTCCACATCGAGCCGGCGTCCGAAGCCGCCGCCCAGCATGTAATTGTGGAAGACCACCTTCTCCTGCGGAACACCCAGCACCTTGGCCGCGGCGGCCTGCGCCGAGGCCTGCACCTGGCTTCCGCCCCACATTTCGCAGCCGCCGTTTTTCACATGAACGGTAAAATTCAAAGGCTCCATCGGCGCATGCGCCAGGAACGGCACCTGGTAAGCGGCGTCGATCCTGGGATCGGACGACAAGCCCTTGTCGGCATCGCCTTCCTTCTTGGCGATCACGCCGCGCCGGCTGGCGATTTCCAGCTCCTGCAAGATCTGCTGCGAGTTACGGGTCGCGTTGGGGCCGTCGTTCCAGCGCGGCGAGGCGGCGGCCAGACCTTGCTTGGCGGCCCAGAAATGGTCGCCCACCACCGCCACGATATCGTCCAGCACCACGACCTGCCGGGCGCCCGGCACCTTCAGCGCTGCGGCCTGATCCACGCCCGCAACCTTGCCGCCCACCACAGGCGCCGCCATCAGGACCGCGACCTTGAGCCCCGGCATCCGCACGTCGATGCCATATTGCGCCTTGCCATTGACCTTGTCCGGCGTGTCGAGGCGCTTGACCGACTTGCCGATCAGCTTGAAATCCTTGTCCGCCTTGAGAGGCGGATCCTGGGGCGCGGGCAGTTTTGCCGCAGCCGCCGCCAATGCGCCATAGCCTAGCCGGCGCTTGCCGGCATCGTCGATGACCTCGCCATTCTCGGTGCGCAAGCTTGCCGGATCGACATGCCATTGCGCCGCGGCCGCCTGGACCAGCATGGCGCGCGCGCTGGCGCCGACCTGGCGCAGCGCCGTGTAGAACGCGCGAATGGAGGTTGATCCGCCCGTGCCCTGCCCCCCGCCCATCGGCGAGCCATAGATCGCGTCACTGGGCGGCGCGGCTTCCGGCGTCACCCGGTCCAGACTCACGTCCAGTTCGTCGGCCAGAAGCTGCGAGAGCGCGGTATAGACCCCCTGACCCATTTCCTCCTGAGGAATAATCAGCGTCACATGCCCGGTCGGATCGATGCGCACGAAAGCGTTGGGCCGAAGCACATATTTGGCCGGATTGCCCTGTGCCAGCGCCCGCCCCGCGGGAAAAGCCAGCAGCATGGCACCGCCCGCCGCCAGGCTTACTTTAAGGAACTCGCGCCGGGACGGCGCGGAAGCCTGATCCGTCTTGCCTTGAGCGGACATGCACAAACCCCAGATGCAGCAATACCCGGCCGGATTCTTACGCTTTTCGGTGGCCGGGCGCAAAACCCGAAGAAATGCGTTTGACGCCGCTACCGGCCGGGCATGCGACCGGATGGAGGGTTCGCGCGTTCCCAGGACAGCGGGAAAAGCCGGAGGGTCGGGCGATGCATATCGATGTCATCATGCTGCAGCCACTTGTGGCGCTTTTGTTCGGCATCCTGATCCTCATCCTGCCGCGCCTGCTGAATTATCTGATCGCGATCTATCTGATTTTGGTCGGACTCACCGGCCTCTTCCCGCATTTGTTCACCACATCCGCCGTATAGGAGAATTGGATGACCCCGCGCGAACACCAGACGCCCGGCCCGAAAATTCCGGAGCATCTTTCCACCAGCAAGTCCCGCAGCACCAAGGAAGAAAAAATCGACCGCCAGATGGAAGACACGTTTCCCGCCAGCGACCCACCGTCCTACTCCGGCGGTAATCACATGATCGGCGCGCCGGAGGAACGGAAGAGCGAGGCCGCCACCGGCAAAACGCCGGCCGTCAAGGATGCCGAAAAGAAAGTGCAGAGCGGCCAGACCGGGCGGTCGGATAAATACTGACCCCGTTGCCTCTTTCGCACGGGGCGTTTGAAAGATATCTCCCCCAGCCGGCGCAACGCGCGGGAGCGAAAGATTCTCAGCTCTTCATGGCGTTCAGCACGCCGGCTTCGGTGAGGATCTGCGGCAGGATCACCGGTTTGTCGGCGCCGGGGGCGTAATACAGATAAAGCGGCACGCCGGAGCGGCCATTCTCGCTGAGGAGCCTTGTGATCTCGGCATTGCGATTGGTCCAGTCCGCGATCAGATATTCCACCTTGCGATCCTGGAACGCCGTCTTGATGCCGGGTTGCGACAGCACCGCCTTCTCATTGACCAGGCAGGTGATGCACCAGGCCGCGGTCGCATCCACGAAGACCGGCTTGCCGCTTGCCCGCAGCGAGGCCAGCCGTTCCGGCGTGAACGGCTTGGCGTCGGCGGTCGCGCTGGTGGCCGGCGGCGGCGCACCGGCGCCATGCAACAGCGAAAGGCCATAGAGACTCGCCAGCAGCACCAGCAGTGCCGCGACGGTGCCAAGGCCGCGTCCGCGCAAGGACAGATCGCGCGTCACCGTCCAAAGCCAGGTTGCGAGCGCGAAAGTCACGAAAGCCGCCAGCACGATGGCCACGCCATTGGCGCCGGTTTCCTGCGCCAGAACCCAGACCATCCAGGCGGCGGCGCCATACATCGGGAAGGCCAGGAACTGTTTCAGTCGCAGCATCCAGGGCCCCGGCTTGGGCAGGAAGGACAGCGCCTTGGGCCAGATACCCAGGATCAGGAACGGCAAGGCGAAACCGATACCCAGCCCCAGGAAGATCAGCATCGCCGGCGTCACGCTCTGCGTGAGCGCGAAGCCCAGCGCCGCCGCCATGAAAGGCGCGGTGCAAGGCGCGGCCACCGCCACCGCCAGCACGCCGGTGAAGAAAGCACCGGCCGGACCGGAACGCTGCGCCAGGCTGTCGCCCACCGTGACCGAACCGACTTCGAACACACCGGACAAATTGAGACCGACGGCGAACATCAAAAGCGCGAAGGCGCCCACCGCGATGGGTTCCTGCAGCTGGAATCCCCACCCCACCGCCGCGCCGCCCTGGCGCAGCAGGACGATGACCAGACCAAAGGCCAGGAAGCTCAGGATCGCGCCGGCGCTGTAGGCGAAGCCTTCGCGGGCCGCTTCGTTATGCTGGCCGCCGCCATGGCGGGCCAGCGCCATCGCCTTCATCGCCAGGATCGGCAACACGCACGGCATGGCGTTCAAAATAATGCCGCCCAGGAAAGCGGATAGAATCGCGATCCAAAGCGTGATGCCGCTTTCGGTTGCGCCCGCGGCTTGCGCGCCGAACGCATCGGGCACCGGGCCGACCGGCGCATCGACATTGAGCGCCTGGATCGAGCCATCGGACGATTTCAGCACCAGCACGCCCGTCAGCGCACCGGTCATCGCCCCGGCCTTGTCGCCCGGCGAAACCCGCAGAACCAGGCCGTCCTTGACGAAACCCATCTTCTGCGGCTCGGCGCCTTTCACGATGCCGGGCTTGCCGGGAAAGAAATCGGCTTCGACGGGGCGCGCGGCGGAAAGCGCGGGCGCATCCACATAGAGATCGATCGCGGCCGGCGACCGCGCATAGGTCAGCTTCCAGGGCGAAGCGACCGGCAGCAGCGCGCGCGCGGCGGCGAAGTCTTTGGCGACGGCGGGATCGGGCGCGGCGGGGCCGACCTTGATCGGCAAGGTGAGGTTCGCATCTTCCGGAACGCAAATGTCCTTGCACACCAGCCAGGTCGCCACCGCCTTGAGCGTGACGGTATCGCCGACCTTGGCGTCGGCGGGAACCGTCAGCGTCTGCAGTAGCCAGAGTTTGCCCTCATAGCCGTAATCCATCAGCGGGCCGACCGGCAGGCGCTTGGGCGTGGGCCATTGGATGGCACCCGCGCTCCAGCCTTGCGGCAAGGTCCAGGCGATTTCGCTGGGCGCGCCGGCATCGCCCGGATTGACCCAATAAGTGTGCCAGCCTTCGCGGATATCCTCTTCCAGGGCGACCGTAATGCTGCCGCCCGGGGGGGCCGCCAGATCCTCCGCCACCAGCCGGGCGTGAACCTTGGGCATCTCGTCGATGCCTTGCGCCAAGGCGGGGGGCGCCAGGGCGGGGGTGGCGATAGCCAGACCCAGCAAAAAGAGAAGGCTTTTCATGGCGCGACCTATATCCGTTCGGGCGGTTTTTCGCTAGGTGAAGCCAAAAGGTTACCAGGCATGCGGATTACCGGCGGAAAACTAGGCGGACGGCGGCTTTTCGCGCCCGACGACGCCCGCGTGCGCCCTACTTCAGATCGGACGCGCCAGGCGATTTTCAATATCCTGGAACACCGGGATTTTGACATCGGTTTCACCGTAGAAAATGCCGCCGTCGCGGATCTGTTCGCCGGCACCGGCGCGCTCGGCATCGAGGCCCTGTCGCGGGGCGCCCGCTTTTGTCTTCTGGTGGACGATGCCGCCGAAAGCCGCGCCCTGCAGCGGGAGAATGTCGAAGCGCTGGGCCTGACCGGCGTCACCAAGATCTGGCGGCGCGATGCGACCGATCTGGGACCCTTGGGGGCGGGCGCGGGCGGGCCTTTCGACCTGGTTTTCCTCGACCCGCCTTATCGCAAAGATCTCATTTCGCCCGCATTGCAAAGCCTGCGCGACGGCGGCTGGCTGGCAACGCACGCGCTTCTGGTGATCGAAACCGCCAAGGGCGAGAATTTCGACGCGCCGGGATATGAAAAACTGGACGCGCGCGACTATGGCGAGACCGAGATCGCGTTTCTCACGCCGGCAGAAGAGTGAGCCGTTAGCACGCAAACAAGTCGTGGGCTTGCGAGAAACGACGAGCGGCCGGGCTATCTACGCCCAAAGAGCCTTTCAATATCGCTGAGCTTCAATTCCACATAAGTGGGCCGGCCATGGTTGCATTGGCCGGAATGGGGCGTCGCTTCCATTTCGCGCAGCAGCGCGTTCATCTCTTCCGCATTGAGACGGCGCCCTGCGCGCACGCTCATATGGCAGGCCAGGGTGCCGGAAACCTCTTCCAGCCGCTCTTTCAGGGACAGCGCGTTGCCGGTTTCGGCGATCTCGTCCGCCAGATCGCGCATCAGGCCTTTGACATCGAGCTTGCCCAGCATGGCCGGAACTTCGCGCACCATCACCGCGTCCGGACCGAATCCTTCGATCACCAGACCCAGTTCAGCCAACTCGTCCGCCCGCGCGGCGACGCGTACCACTTCGGCGGGATCGAGCTCGACCACTTCGGGAATCAAAAGTGGTTGGCGCGCGATGCCGCCTTCCGCCAGCGCCTTCTTCATCCGCTCGTAAACCAGCCGCTCGTGCGCCGCATGCTGATCGACGATGACGATGCCGTCTATGGTCTGCGCCACCACATAAGTCTCGTGCAGTTGCGCCCTTGCCATGCCGAGCGGCAGTGGCGCGGACGCCTCTTCCCTGGCCGACGCATCTTCGACGCGAACGGAAGCCAGATTATCCCCGAACAGGGCGGCGGGCTCGCGCAAACCCGGCTGCGCCGCCCGGAATGCGGGCGGCTGGAACGACGGCGTGAGGACGGGAGACTGCCTTTGAAAGGCCGACAGCGCCGCGCCCGCGACAGTGGTGGAAGCGCGATGACCCGCCTCGGCCAGGGTGTGCTTCAGCGCTCCCACGATCAGGCCGCGGACAAGCCCGGCATCACGGAACCGCACTTCGGTCTTGGCGGGGTGCACATTCACGTCCACGAAGGCCGGATTGCATTCCAGGAAAAGCGCCAAAGCCGGATGACGGTCGCGCGCCAGGAAATCCGCATAGGCGCCGCGCACCGCCCCGATCAGGAGCTTGTCGCGCACCGGACGTCCGTTGACGAAGAGAAACTGCATCTGCGCGTTGGCGCGGTTGTAGGTGGGAAGGCCCGCGAAACCGCTCAGCGAAACGCCTTCGCGCCGCGCATCCACCCGCGCCGCATTGTCATGAAAATCGCGCCCCATGATGCGCGCCAGCCGGGTCAGGCGGCTTTCCAGAAGATCGCGCCCCGCTTCCAGATCGAGCACGCGCCGCCCGTCCATGGTGAGGGTGAACGCCACATCGGGCCGCGCCATCACCAGCCGCTTCACCACATCCTGGGTGGCGAGATCTTCCGACCGCGCGCTTTTGAGGAATTTGAGCCGCGCCGGCGTGGCATAGAACAGTTCACGCACCTCCACGCGCGTGCCGCGCTGGCCGGGCGCGCGGAACGCGGCGGGCGATGGCCCCCGCACCGCGCCGCCCTCGACCCCGATTTCATGCGCCGCCCCGGAGGCGGTGCGGCTGGCGATCAGAAGCCGGGCCACCGCGCCGATCGACGGCAGCGCCTCGCCGCGAAAGCCAAGGGTCTCGATATGCGAGAGATCGTCTTCACCGCCGCGCTCCGGCAGCTTGGAGGTGGCGTGCCGCTCGATGGCGAGGCGCAGCGCATCCGGCTCCATCCCGCTTCCATCATCTTCGACCAGGATGAGATCGGCGCCGCCATTGGCGGTGGCGATATCGATGCGGGTGGCCCCCGCGTCGAGCGCGTTCTCCACCAGTTCCTTGACCGCCGCGGCGGGACGCTCCACCACCTCACCGGCCGCGATGCGGTTGACCGTGCCTTCCGATAAACGGCGGATCTTCAAGATTATCCCTCTTGCAGATACTGCCGGGCCAGTACCTTGCCCTCTTCCACGCCGGGCTGGTCGAACGGATCGACACCCATCAGCCGTCCCATCAGGATGGTCTCCAGCATGAAATGCATCATCAGTGCGCCCATCTCGAATGCGTCCACCTTGGCGAGATGAATCTGGCGTACCGGGCGGCCATTCTTGGACAGCGTCTGCGCGGTGGCGCGGGCTTCCGCGTCCACCAGATCGCCCATTTTCCGGCCCGCCAGATAATCCAGACCCAGTCTTTTGGCGCGAGCGCGCGGCGCGGTCAGCCCCTTGCCTTTGGTGTCCACGCTCACCAGCGTGAACAAGGCATTGCCGGGCCCGTCGCGGAACAATTGCAGCTGGCTGTGCTGATCCACCGGACCCAGCACCGAAACCGGCGTCGAACCCTTTCCGTCCTTGCCCAGGCTTTCCGCCCAGAGCTGGCGCCACCAGCCGCCGAAGACCTGAAGCGTGTCGGCATAAGGCCACAGGATGGTGGTGGCGAGCTTGCCTTCCGCCGCCAGCGTTTGATGCAAGGCGGCGCCTGCCGCGGCAGGCGCCGCGGAAGCGTCCTTCGCCGCCAGCGTCTCGTCCAGGACGCTTTGCGCGCCGGCGCGCAGCTTCTTCACGTCGATTCCCATCAGAAGAGCCGGCAGCACACCCACCATGGTGAGCACGGAATAGCGTCCGCCCACGCCGGTGGGATGAGCGAGCCGCGCCGCGCCGATCTCGTCCGCGAAATCGGCCAGCGCGCTTTTGTGCGGTTCGGTGACGATGGTGAAATGCTTCTTCAGCGATTTGACCCCCGCCTTTTCCAGCGCCTCCGCCGCCGTCAGCACCTGCATCAGGGTTTCGGCGGTGCCGCCGGATTTGGAGATGGCGACGAAATGGGTCTTCTTCAGATCGAAGCGCGTGAGCGCCGCCGCCCAACTGAACGGATCCGGATTGTCGTGAAACTCCACCATGGGCGTGGATTGCCGACGCAGCACCGTCAGGGCCTGGCCGCCCAGAGACGATCCGCCGATGCCCAGCACCGCCACCGTCTTCATGTCCTTGATGGTGGCCGCGATCTTTGCCGCCGCTTTCAGGTCGTCGGTGCGGGAGGGAATGCCCAGAAGCTCCAGTTTGCCTTGCTGGCCGCGAAGCCATTCCAGCGCCCCCTTTGCCTTGTCCAGCGCCGCGGCATAGCCCGCCTGGGGCACGGCACCTTTGCCGGTCAGCGCGAGGTCGAGAGAAAATTGGAGCGGCGATTTTTTCGATTCGGGCATGGGATGACTCTAGCAGAAGGGTTTCTGGGAAAGGCCCTGCCCTCTTTAAGGGTCAACAGATGCTCAGGGCCTGGGAGACGACGCCGGCTTCTCCGCCGGTTTGACAACGGTTTTGTCCGCTCCTGTTTCCGCCGGCCCGGGCTTGGCCGACGGCCCCGGTGTCGCAGGCGCCGGGACCGGATTGGCCGGCGCGGGTGACGGCTCCGCCGGGCGCACGGGTGGCTTTGGAGTCTGCGGCACGGCCTTGCCGTTCACCGGCGTGCCCGCCACCACCACCGTCATGCGCGCAGGATCGAAGATGCGCTTCGCCGCCCGTTTGACGTCGTCCAAGGTGACGGCGCGGATCAGGGCATTGCGCCGCGTGACATAGCCGATATCCAGGCCCTGGCGCTGGAACGTCCCCAACTGCGCGGCGATACCGGCGTTCGAGGAGAAGGCCATCGGGAAAGAGCCGGTGAGATAGGTCTTGGCGTCGTCCAATTCTTTTTGCGTGGCGCCGTTTTTCGCGAAATCGGCCATAGTGTCCTTGACCACCTGGATGGTCTGACGCACCGCATCGGCGCGGGTCGCGACCGAGCCCGCCATCACGGCCGCCTTGCGGAAGGCGGTGAGCGAGGTGCTGATGCCATAGGTCAAGCCGCGCTTGACCCGCACCTCGTCGGTGAGACGCGAAGAGAAGCCTCCCCCGCCCAAGATATAATTCGCCACATAGCCGGGAATGAAATCGGGATCGGCGCGCATGATCCCGGGCAGGCCGAACAGGATGGTGGGCTGGGGCACCGGCATCTGAAGCACATGCACACCGGGGCGGCCCAGGCGTCCGATATTGGGGATCGGCGGCGGCATCTTGCTGGGCAGTGGCGCGAAAGTCTCTCCCAGGAGCTTCTGCGCCTGTTCGGCGGTGATGTCGCCCGCCACCGCCACCATCAGATTGCCCTTCACCCAATGGCTCTTGGCGAAGGCGCGCATGTCGTCGGCGGTGATCGCCGATATGCTGGCGACGTCGCCGTTGCTGGGATGGGCGTAGGGATGGCCGTTGAAGAATTCCTTGCCGAATTCCCGCCGCGCCACGGTGCCCGGCCTTGTGTTGCCCTGCTGGATGCCCTGGATGATCTGAGCGCGCACCCGCGTCACGGCCTCGGCATCAAAGCGGGGCTTGGTCAGGGCCGTCCGCAACAGGCGCATCGCCAGTTCGGCATTCTCGCTCAGCGTGACCAGCGATATCACCATGTCGTCGCGCTCGACACTGGCGCGCAGCTGGATGGCATGATCC
This sequence comes from Alphaproteobacteria bacterium, assembly GCA_017307315.1. Classification (GTDB taxonomy): domain Bacteria; phylum Pseudomonadota; class Alphaproteobacteria; order Micropepsales; family Micropepsaceae; genus Rhizomicrobium. Next base: position 12,070 of record JAFKFF010000221.1, on the reverse strand, counting down.
GCCAGCGCATCCTGGAAGGCGTGCGAGTTCATGGTGCCCGCGCCTTCGTCCAGAAGCGCGGCGGTGAAGGCCGCCAGGCCCGCCTTGCCGGCCGGGTCATAGGCGGCGCCCGCCGGCAAGGTGATATTGAACGCGACGATGGGAACCGTGTGGTCCTCGCTGAACCACACCTGGGCCTTCGGGCCGAGGTCCAACGCCTTGATGTCAGCGGCCGAGGCCGGCGCGAGCACCGCGAGCCAGAACAGCAGCGCGGCCAAGCTCCGCAGCATCATTGGCCTTCTCCCGGCTTCAGGTAGACCGAGACGGCGTTGCGCCGGAGCAACCGCTTGGCTGCCGCCTGCACGCCGGCCCCACTCACCGCGCGAATGCGGGCGGGCCAGGCTTCGACGTCATCGACCGTGAGGCCGATCATCAGCGCCTGGCCATAGGCCGTCGCCATCGCATATTGGCTGTCGCGGCGATAGGTGACCGAGGCGACCAGCTGGGTCTTGGCCCGGGCCATGTCGGAAGCCTTGGCCGGGGCGCGCACGAACGTCTGCATCACCTGGTCCACCGCCTTTTCCAGCGTTTCCAGCGAAACGCCGGGGCGCGGCACGGCGTAGACGGAAAACTCGCCCGCATCGCGCGCATAGCCGTCATAGGAGGCGCCCGCATCGGTCGCGAGCTTTTTCTCCTCGACCAGAATCCGGTAGAGCGCCGCGGTCTGGTCGCCGCCCATCACCTGCGCCAGGGTTTCGAAGCTTTCCGCCTGGCCGCGCGAGGCCTGGGCATAGGACGGCACGCGATAGATGCGCTGGAACAGCGGCACCTGGATATCCTTGCGCACCAGGGTCATGCGCGTCTCGGTGATGCGCGGCGGCTCGGAGAATTCCGCGCGCGGCTGCAAGGTGCGCGCCGGCACCTTGCCATATACGTCCTGCGCCATCACCCGGATCTGGTCGGGCGTCACGTCGCCCGCCACCACCAGGGTGGCGTTGTTGGGCGCATAATGGTGCTGGTAGAAATCCTGCGCGGCGACCTTGTCGATGCGGCGGATCTCGTCGGCCCAGCCCACCACCGGACGGCCGTAAGGATGCGACAGGTGCAAGGCCGCCTCCATCTGCTCGCCCATCAAGGCTTGCGGGTTGTTCTCGACCCGCATGCGGCGCTCCTCCAGCACCACGTCGCGCTCGGTGGCGACGCTGCTGTCGGACAGCTCGAGATTGGCCATGCGGTCCGCTTCCAGCTCCATCGCCAGCTTCAGCCGGTCGGCGGCGATCTGCTCGTAGAAGGCGGTGAAATCATGGGTGGTGAAGGCGTTGTTCTCGCCGCCATTCTTGGCGATGGTCTGCGCGAACAAATCGCCCGGCACCTTCTTGGTGCCGCGGAACATCATGTGCTCGAAGAAATGCGCCAGGCCCGAAATGCCGGGCGGATCGTCGACGCCGCCCACCTTGAAGAAAAGCATCTGGGTGACGACCGGGGCGCGGTGATCGGGGATCACCAGCACCTGCATGCCGTTGGGCAAAGAGAATTGAAACGTCTCGGGTGCCGCGGCCGGCGCGGAAGCCGCCGGCGCGGCCAGGCCCAGCACCAGCGCCAGCGCGAGAAGGCTTCGCCTAGAACCAGTCAAACCAGCCGCCGCTGCTCTTGTCTTCCCCTTTGGCCGAAGGCGAGGCCTTGGCGGGACTGCCCAGGATGCGATCGGTGAAGCTGCGGTCGGCGCCCTGCATGTTGCGCTGGTCGGATTGCAGCTCCGCGCGAATGGTGGGATTGGCGTTCTGAACCCCCGCATTGGCCAGGAGCATTTTCTCGCTGGCCGAGTAATTGCCCGTCATCTGCGCGGCCACGACCGCCGGATCGCTGTTGTTGAAGAGCGCGATTTCCGCCGAGGAAGTGGGGTCGGTCTGGTTGAGGGGCGCGGCGCCCGGAGACGGCGGCCGCAAATTGAAATCGGGCGGAATGATCAGGGGCGCCTTGGTGGTGACGGCGAACTCGTCGGGCGACTGCTTGGTCAGGCCCGCTTCGTCGCGCAGGGTGCTGCAGGCCGAAACCGCGCCAAGGGCGGCGGCCAGGATCGCGCAACGAAGAACAGACAGGGACCGCATAGGCCTACTCCAATCGCTCAGGCCTCCGGCTGGGGCTTGAGCACTTCATAAATGATCGCGATGGCGCCGAACGTTATGGCGATATCGGCGACGTTGAAGACATACCAGTCATAGCCGAAACCGTAAAAGTGGAAAAAATCGGCCACCCGGCCATAGACCAGCCGGTCGATCAGGTTTCCCAGGGCGCCGCCGATCACCAGGCCCACGCCGATTCCCAGGGAAAGGCTGGTCATTCCCCACAACCAGTAACCCAGGCCCGCCACTGCGGCGAGGGAAATCAGGACCAGAAGCGCGGTGCCCCAGGTGCTGGAGGCGGGAAAGAGCCCATAGGAGACCCCCGGGTTCCACACCATCACCAGATTAAAAAACGGCAAGACCGGAATGGTCTGGCCTGGCCCCATATGAAGAAAGCCCGCGCCATAGAGCAGGCCGAATTTCGAGGCTTGGTCGGCGAAGAGCGCCCCCGCCGCCGCGACCAGGCCCCAGTCCCGCGGGCGGGGCCTGCTCATGCCGGACTCGAAACCGCGGGATCGCTCTTGGCCACCGCGTCGTCGCAGCGATTGCAAAGATGCGGATGATCCTTGTGGCCGCCCACCTCGGGCAGCACCCGCCAGCAGCGCTCGCATTTCGCGCCGGGCGAAAGGTTGGCGATCACCGCCACGCCTTTGACGTCGGGCAGCGAGAAGGCCTGTCCCGGCGCTTCGCCGGTGACGATGCCGATGCCCGAGGTGATCGCGATCTCTTCGAACGGCACCGATTTGAGAATGACGGCGTCGGCCTTGTCGACGACATAGACGGTCGGCGCGGCCTCCAGGCTGGCGCCGATGGTCTTGGCGGCCCGTTCCAGCTCCAGCGCGCCGGTGACGACGCGGCGCAGTTCGCGAATGCGCTTCCATTTCTCGATCAGCTTGGGATCGGCCCAACGCCGCGGAATCTCGAAGAAAGTCTCCAGATGCACGCTTTCGGCCGAGGGGAAGCGCGACAGCCAGGCTTCCTCCATGGTGAAGCACAGGATGGGCGCGAACCAGGTGACGACGCGGCGGAAGATCTCGTCCATCACGGTGCGGGCGGCGCGGCGGCGCGGCGCATGCGCAGGATCGCAATAGAGTGCATCCTTGCGGATGTCGAAGTAGAAAGCCGAGACTTCGTTGGTGAGGAAATTGAACAAAGTCGCGGTGACGCGGTTGAAGTCGAAGCCGGCATAGCCTTCGCGGACCTGGGCGTCGATCTCCGCCAGCCGCGCCAGCATGAACCGTTCCAGTTCCGGCATCTGTTCGATGCCGATGCGCTCTTTCTCGTCGAACCCGGCGAGATTGGCGAGGAGGAAGCGGATGGTGTTGCGCAGGCGCCGATAGGCTTCGACATTGGCCTTGAGGATGTCCTGGCCGATGCGCAGATCCTCGGTGAAATCGGAGGACGCCGCCCACAGACGCAGGATCTCGGCGCCGTTCTTTTCCGCGATCACCTGCGGCGCCAGAGTGTTGCCCAGCGACTTGGACATCTTGCGGCCCTGATCGTCGAGCACGAAACCGTGCGTGAGGACGCCTTTGTAGGGCGCCCTCCCGGTCGTGCCGACCGCCTCGAGCAGCGAGGACTGAAACCAGCCGCGATGCTGGTCGGAGCCTTCGAGATAAAGGTCGGCCTGCTCTTTCTTGGGCCAGTGCGGATCGATGGGATTTTCCACCGTGAAGACATGGGTCGAGCCGGAATCGAACCAGACGTCGAGAATGTCCTTCACCTGCTCGTAATCGTTCGCGTCGCGCCCCTCGCCCAGGAAGCGTCCAGGCGGAGAGGTGAACCAAGCGTCGGCGCCTTCCGCGATGAAGGCTTCCTCGATGCGGGCGAAGACGGCCGGATCGTTCAGCACCTGGCCGGTTTTCTTTTCGACGAAGATCGCCAGGGGAACGCCCCAGGCGCGCTGGCGCGACAACACCCAGTCGGGGCGGCTTTCGACCATGGAGCCGATGCGGTTCTGGCCGCGCGGCGGATACCATTTGGTCTCGCCGATGGCTTTCATCGCCAATTCTCGCAAGCTCTTGCCGCCCAGAAACGGCTTGTCGATGGCGACGAACCATTGCGGCGTGGCGCGGAAGATCACCGGCGCCTTGGAGCGCCAGCTGTGCGGATAGGAATGGCGCAGATTGCCCTTGGCGAGAAGCTTGCCCTTCTCGATCAGGGTCTTGATCACCGCGCCATTGGCGTCGCCGTCCTTGCCTTCCGGCGTGAGGATTCGCTTGCCCGCGAAATGCGGCACCTTGGGGCCATAGGAGCCATCCGGCTCGACCAGGCTGAAGGCGTCGGGATTTTGCGCCGCATAGCCCGGGAAGGTCGACGTCATCAGTTCGAAGTCGTCTTCGCCATGGCCCGGCGCGGTGTGGACGAAGCCGGTGCCGGTATCGGCGGTGACATGGGCGCCCGCTAGCAGCGGCACTTCGAAATCATAGCCCAGGCTGCGGAAGGGATGGGCGCAGACGATGGCCGCCAACTCGCCCTGCTCCACGGTACGCACGCGGGAGAGCATCATCTTGGCCTGCTTGGCGACGTCCTCGGCCAGAAGATCGGCGAGAAGGATCTGCTCGCCCGCGCGGGCTAGCGATCCGTCCGCCGCGTCGGCGATCTGATAAAGCCCGTAGGAGATTTCCGGTGAGAAGGCGACAGCGCGGTTGCCGGGAATGGTCCAGGGCGTGGTGGTCCAGATCACCACAAAGCCGCCTTCCAGCTCGCCTTTGGCGATCGGGAATTTCACATAGATTTGCGGCGAGGATTTCTCGTGATACTCGACCTCGGCGTCGGCCAGCGCGGTCTTTTCCACCGGCGACCACATCACCGGACGGAAGCCGCGATAAAGAAGCCCGTTCTCGACGAACTTCATCGCCTCGCGCGCGATCACGGCTTCGGCGCGGAAATTCATGGTGGTGTAGGGACGCTCGAAATCCCCGATCTGACCCAGCCGCTTGATCTGCTCGCGCTGCACGTTCAGCCAGTGGCTGGCGAAGACCCGGCAATCGCGGCGCAGCTGCTCGGTCGGCACGTCGTCCTTCGATTTGCCTTCGGCGCGGTACTGCTCTTCCACCTTCCATTCGATGGGCAGGCCGTGACAGTCCCAGCCGGGGACATAGGGCGCGTCCTTGCCCAGCATGCCCTGGCTGCGCACCACGAAGTCCTTCAGGATGTGGTTCAGGCCGGTGCCGGAATGGATGTCGCCATTGGCGTAGATCGGCCCGTCATGCAGCACGAAGAGCGGCCGTCCCCGAGCGCGATCGCGCATCTTCCCGTAAAGGTCGATCTCGGCCCAGCGCTGGAGCCATTTGGGCTCGGCCTCCGGCAGGCCGGCCTTCATGGGAAAGTCGGTCGCGGGCAGGAACAGGCTGGCGCGATAATCCGGCGCCCCGTCTTTGGTCGGCTGGGACATGATCCGGCGCTTCTAACAGTGCGGCGGAAGGCCGTCCAGCGCAGGCGCGGCCGGGGTTTCGGCCAGGATTTTCCGGGCCATGGCGGCGTCGGCGCCGATCTGGGCGATCAGGGCCCCGAGGCTGTCGAATTTGGCTTCCGGCCGGATATAGGCGATCAGCTCCACCGACAGATGCTTGCCGTAAAGATCGCCGTCGAAATCGAACAGGTGCGCCTCCATTAGGGGCACCTCGATCCGGTACATGGGCCGGATGCCGAAATTGGCGACGCCGTCATGGCGGCCCACCGGCTTCTCATTCTCCAGGATGGTCACCCGGACGGCATAGACGCCGAACGCCGGAGCCAGGCAGTGGCCCAGATGCATGTTGGCGGTGGGAAAACCCATCTGGCGGCCCCGCGCATCGCCATGCTCGACCCGCGCCTCCACCGCCCACCAGCGTCCCAGCAGCCGCGCCGCTTCTTCCGGCCTCGCCGCCTTCAGGCTGTCGCGGATGCGGGTCGAGGAAATCTTCTCCAGGCCCGTAGCGCCTGCGTCCTGCGCCGCCGTCACCATGTCGAAGCCGGTGACCGAGAAGCCTTCCATCTCGCCCATATAGCCCAAGCTGGTGAGGTTGCCGCCGCGGCCCCGGCCGAACTCGAAATCCGGGCCGACCACCACACCGGAAATTCCCAAGCCCTGCACCAGCACATCGCAGACGAAATCCGCCGCGCTGCGTCCCGCCATGGTTTCGTCGAACGTCAGCGCGAAGAGTGCGTCGACGCCCAGATCCGCCAGAAGGCGCGCCTTGGTGCGCAGCGGCGTCAACCGGATGGAATCGGGCCTGGGATGAAAGAATTCCGCCGGATGCGGTTCGAAGGCGAGCACCGCCAGCGCGCTCTTGCGTTCTTCGGCTTCGGCCCGCGCCCTGGCGATCAGGGCCTGATGCCCGCGATGGACGCCATCGAAATTGCCGATCGCCACGACGGCGCCCTGGTAGGCCTGCGGCACCTCCTCGAAATGGCGGAAGATGCGCATGCTTCAGCTTTTGGGGCGTTTCGGGGCCATCACCAGAGCCTCGCCCGTCACCACCACCGTGTCGCCGACCGCGCAGACGCAATCCAGCACCACCCGGCGGCGCTCGCCGATCTCGCGCACCGTGCAGGTCGTGACCACGGTATCGCCGATGCGGACGGGCGCCTTGAACTCGACCTTGGCCGAAACAAAGATCGTGCCCTCGCCCGGCAGCTGCATGCCGATCACCGCCGAGATGAATCCGATCGAAAGCACGCCATGGGCGACGCGGCCGCGAAACAGCGTGCCCTGGGCATAGGCTTCGTCGAAGTGAACCGGGTTGTGATCGCCGGTGGCGTCTCCGAACATCTGGATGTCCCGTTCGGTGACGGTCTTTTCCAGGGTGGCGGACTGGCCGACCTGAAGGTCTTCGTAATAGATGCTTACCATTTGAGCGCTCGCATGGCCGCCTTGGCGCCGGCCCCGGCGCCCGCAAACATCTCGGCGAGATGCTGGGCGGTGTAAGGTTCGATTTCCTCGCCATGGAGGCCGTCGGCGATGAACAAGGCCTCCAGGCCCGCGCCTTGCGCGCCCTTCAGGTCCGTCACCAAGGCATCCCCGATGGCGAGCGCCTTCGCCGGCCGGCCCGCAGCCTCGAGCGCCGCGTCATAGATGGCAGGGTAAGGTTTGCCGAAATAGGTCACAGGTCCCCCGATAGCTTCATAATCCCTTGCGAGCGCGCCCGCGCACCAGCAGAGCTGGCTGCCGCGATAGACTTTCAAATCCGGATTGGCGCACAACATGGTCAGGTTTTTCGCCCGCATCGCCGCCAATATATCGGAATAGTCGTCCGGCGTTTCCGTGAGATCGTCAACAAGCCCGACGCAAAGTGCCACATCGGCCTCGTCGATGCCGGTCCGGCGGATATCGAGACCCTCCAGAACCCCGGTGTCCTGCTCGGGACCAATATAATAGAGTGATGGCGGGCTCGCGCGCCCCGCCCTGGCGCTGAGTTCGGCGCGTGCGGCGCCGCCCGAGGTGACGATGGCGTCATAGCAGTCCGTGGCCACGCCGATGCGGCGGAACTGGTCTTCGACCGACCCGGGCGGGCGCGGCGCATTCGACAGCAGAACCACCGGGCCGCGCTCGCGCCGGAAGCGCCGCAGCGCCTCCGCGGCGTCCGGAAAAGGCGCGTGGCCGTTATGCACCACGCCCCAGATGTCGCAGATCAGGGCATCATGGTCGCGCGCGATTTCGGAAAGACCGTCGATCAGGCGGGGTGGCAGCATCGGCTCCGGATCGCATGGCGGGCGAAAACCGTCAACTGGCCCGCCGCAACGGCAGGACGGATGCCCCCTCGCCGCCGGGCCGCACACCCTCCTCGCGCACGGCGCGAGGCTCCCCGAACAGGAAGCCCTGGGCGTAATCGACCGCATAATCCAGAAGCTGAACCACGGTCTTTTCGTCCTCCACCCGCTCCACGATCAGATTGAGCCCATGACGGGACAGCAGTTTCTTGAAATCCTCCGCGGCGACCGCGGCGCCGGCGCCGTTCATCCCACGGGTCAGCATGTCGGCGCGAACCTTGAGATGTTTGAAGCCCATGGCCTTCAGGCGCACGAAATCCAGCGCAAGGGTCTCGACATGGTCCATGGACAGCGCAAAACCCAGGCTGGCGAGCCGGGCGAGATTTTCCGCGCCCGCGGCGCCCGCCTCCAGCACGGCGACTTGCGCGAATTCGAAAACGATCTGGCCGGCGAGATCCCGGTTCGCCTGCATATAATCAAGGAATTGCGGGAAGAATTCCGCGTCGGCCAGCGTATCGCCGGATATGTTGCAGAAGATGCCGATATCCTTGTTCTTCTGGGTCAGGCGGCGAACGATCTGGACGCAGCGGAACAGAAGCAGATTGTCCACCACGCTCATCAAGCCGGCGGGCGCGGCGACCTTGATATATTGGGCCGGCATGATCACCGAACCGTCCTCGGCCCGCAGCCGCGACAGGGCTTCGTAGAAGCGCAGCTTGCGCTGGGGCAGGCTGACGATGGGCTGCAGATAAAGATCGACCCGGTTTTCCTCCAGGCTGGCGCGGATGGTTTCCAGCAATTCGCGCTCGCCCATCGAGGCGAGATAGTGCGCGGCGGCGCCCTGGCGGCGGCCTGTCACCATGGTCTGGGCCGGACCGATCTCGTTCTGCGCCGCGCGCGCGCTTCTGGAAACTCGGCCGGCGAATTCGCGCATCAGGCCTTCGAGTATCCGAAGCTCGGAGACGATCTTCTTGCCTTGGGCGTCGGCGCGGGTTTCCAACTGCTGGGTGAGATCGTCCATGCGCTGGCGCGTGCCGGCGAGCGCTTCTTGGAATTCCAGCGTCATCTGGCGGAGCGTTGCGATCTCGCGCGCATTGGCGCGCTTGTCGCGTCGGCGCGAGAAGGAAGCCGTTACCTGCTGCGTGGAGACAAACGCCAAAACACCCGACAGGACGCCCACCGGCCAGCCGGAAAACAGCGCCATGGCGGCGCCCAAAGTGGCGCAGAGAAAAAAGCAACTCAGCGTGATGAGGAACCGGGTCATGGCCCACTCCGGACGAAATACGCCGGGAAGTCTGCCGCCGGAGCGTTTCCAATCTGTTAACCGATATTCCTGCGGCTTACGGCGAACGATATTGTTATCAAATGGTTAACCGGCATCGCTGCCGAGGCTTCCCATTTTCATCGTCACGATTCGCGGCTGCTACCGATTGGAGCCGCTGCGATCTCTGCCACCGCGTCCGCCGGAATCGCGACGCCCGCCATCCCGGTTGCCGAAATTGCGGCCGCCATTGTCGTTCCGGTTTTCGAACCGGCGATTGTTATCCGACCGGTTTCCGAAAGCATTGCCGATCCCGCGCATGGTTTCCGATGGCGATGCCTGCGGAGACACGGTTTCACGACGTTCGCGGAATTGATTTCCGCCCGACCGGTTGTTGTCGAACTGACGGTTGTCGCCGCGATTGTTGAACTGTCGATTGTCGGGGCGCCGATCGTCAAACCGACGATTGTCGAATTGACGGTTATCGCGGCGGTTGTCGAAACGCCGATTGTCGAAGCCGCGATTGTTGTCCCAGCGCCCGCGGAAGCCATGGTCGCGATAGAAATTCAGTCCGAGCGCCGGACCATAGCGGCCTTCCCGGTACCAGCTCGGCCGCGCGCCGCGCCATTGATCGTAGCGCCAGCCGCCGCGGAGCCAATATTGCCGCCGTCCATTCCAGTCGCGGTAATAGACCGGCCCGTTGAACCAGGTGTCGCCGTAATAGACCGACCCGTAATAGACCGGCATGTCCCAATAATCGTCCGGACACCCATAAGCGTCGCAATAGCCGCCGCTGTCATAGGAGAAACCCACGCCACCGGGCGCGCCATAGGCATAGCTGTCGCCATAATAGCCGCTGCCGTAATAGCTATCGTCGTAATAGCCGTAGCCTTGAGCGCTGGCACAGCCGGACATGGCCGTGGCGCCCCCCAGCACAAGCAGCGCCGTCAAAACCGCTTTCCAGGACATTTTCATCACGCACTCCACCATTGGCGCAGGATCGCGCTTTGGCAAGGATGCTGAGCTTTGCCGGTTGAACGCAGCCTGAACCGATCAAGGCGGGATTGTGTCCGGCAAACGAAAACGGCCCCGGAACGCCCGGGGCCGTCTGCGCCAGTCTCTGCCGCTGCGGTTAGCGGTGATGATGCCCGCCATGCCAGCCGCCATGGCCATGGCCGCCACGCCAGCCGCCGCCGCCAAAGCCGAACACGATGCTGGGACCGGCGTAATAGCCGCCGTAATAAGGTCGCGCATAACGCGGCGCGTAATAGCCGCAGCGATACGGATCGTACCAGCGGCTGTAGGGATTGCAGGAATAGCCGGGGCCGTAATAGGCCGGCCCATAGCCGCCACCGATCCCGACCACCACCCGGGCTTCCGCCGGCGAAGAGACGGCCGCAGCCGCGCCGGCCAGCATCACCGCGCCCAGGGCAACCTTCGCGAATTTCTTCATCTCGAGTCTCCTTACGCAAGATCGGACGCGATCCTGATCGCGCGCGGCTGAACCGCATATGAACAACGATTTCAGCTTGGGCGCGTTTGCGCGCCTTTCGAAAAAACCTTCAAACCGCCACATTTCGATTGCCCTCATCTGTCTTCCCCCGCCAATGGCTTCGCCATACGGGGGAAGAAAGCCTGTGTTTGCTTCAAGCTTCGGTCAGGTTTTCGCAAACCCTTATCTTGACCTTGCCGGGGGCCCCTCCTAAATACGCGGCAGTGTTCTGGCACTCTCGTTTCCGGAGTGCTGCCACGGTTAAAATTCATATTTAAGTTCAATAACTTAGGAGAGGCACGCATGAAGTTCCGTCCCCTTGGCGACCGCGTGGTCGTCCGCCGCGTCAAAGAAGACACCAAGACCGCCGGCGGCATCATCATCCCCGAGACCGCTCAGGAAAAGCCGCAGGAAGGCGAAGTCATTTCGGTCGGCCCGGGCCTCCTGGACGAGAAGACCGGCAAGCGCAACGCGCTCGAAGTCAAGGCCGGCGAGTTCGTGCTGTTCGGCAAATGGTCGGGCACCGAAGTGAAGATCGATGGCGAAGACCTCCTGATCATGAAGGAGAGCGACATCATGGGCGTGATCGAAGGCCGCAAGGCGAAGAAGTAAGCGGCTTCCGCCGATCGCTTCCACAACAGATTCAAACGGAATTCAGGAGATAAAGAATGGCAGCCAAAGATGTGAAGTTCGGCGCCGACGCCCGCGAAAAGCTTCTGCGCGGCGTCGACATCCTCGCCGACGCGGTGCAGGTGACCTTGGGCCCCAAGGGCCGCAATGTCGTGATCGACAAGAGCTTCGGCGCGCCGCGCACGACCAAGGACGGCGTGACGGTGGCCAAGGAGATCGAGCTGGGCGACAAGTTCGAGAATATGGGCGCCCAGATGGTGCGCGAAGTCGCCTCCAAGACCAATGACGCGGCCGGCGACGGCACCACCACCGCCACCGTGCTCGCCCGCGCCATCGTGCGCGAAGGCGCCAAGTCGGTTGCCGCCGGCATGAACCCGATGGACCTGAAGCGCGGCATCGAGAAGGCGGTCGAATCCGTCGTCGCCGACCTCAAGAAGCGCTCCAAGAAGGTGAAGTCGAACGAGGAAATCGGCCAGGTCGGCACGATCTCCGCCAATGGCGACAGGGAAGTGGGCGACATGATCGCCCAGGCCATGTCCAAGGTCGGCAATGAGGGCGTGATCACGGTCGAGGAAGCCAAGTCCCTCGCCACCGAACTCGACGTCGTCGAAGGCATGCAGTTCGACCGCGGCTATATCTCGCCCTACTTCATCACCAATGCCGAGAAGATGACGGCCGAGCTGGAAGATCCGGCGATCCTGATCCACGAGAAGAAGCTCACCAGCCTGCAGCCGATGCTGCCGATCCTGGAAGCGGTGGTTCAGTCGGGCCGCCCGCTCCTGATCATCGCCGAGGAAGTCGAAGGCGAAGCCCTGGCCACCCTGGTGGTCAACAAGCTGCGCGGCGGCCTCAAGGTCGCGGCGGTGAAGGCGCCGGGCTTCGGCGATCGCC
>JAFKFF010000220.1:1921-24589 GCA_017307315.1 Alphaproteobacteria bacterium | reverse complement strand
CCGAATTCGAGCCGCGCGCCGAAAATATGACCGCCAGGCCGAAAAAGCCGGCTTAAAATCACGTCACCTGGGCGCGGGTTTTGAACGCGGGCGCGTCCCACCGGCCGCTGGCCAGGATGTCGCGCAGAAGATTCGCCGCCCGCCAGACATCGGCATGGCGCAAATAAAGTGGCGCAAAGCCGAAACGCATGATGTCGGGCGCGCGAAAATCCCCGATCACGCCATCCGCGATCAAGGCCTGCATGACCGGATAGCTGTGCGCATGGCGGAGCGAGACATGGCTCCCGCGCGCGCCGGCATCCAGCGGCGTGACGATTTCCAGATCGTGATCCCGCGCGAACGCCTCGACCGTCTCGATGAAAAGCGCGCAAAGCCCGCGGGATTTTTCGAACAGGATCGCGGCCGGCGCCTCCGCCGTCAGGTCGACGCCCGCTTCCAGCGCCGCCAGGCCCAGGATCGGCGGGGTTCCGCTGAGAAAGCGGCCGATGCCGGATGCCGGCTGGAAGGCATCGGAAAATTCGAATGGCGCAGCGTGCCCCAGCCAGCCGGTGACCGGCGACGCCAGTTCGCCCTGAAGGCGTTCCGCGGCATAGAGAAAGGCCGGCGCACCCGGCCCGCCATTGAGATATTTGTAACCGCACCCCACCGCCATGTCGGCGCCGGCCGCGCCGAGATCGACCGGAACGGCGCCGGCGCTGTGGCTCAGGTCCCATATCACCAGTGCGCCCTTTTCATGGGCGCGACGCGTGACGGCGGCCATGTCGTATTGGCGGCCGGTCTTGTAGTGAACATGGGTGAGAAGGATAACGGCGACATCTTCGTCGATCGCTGGAACGAGATCGTCCGGCGTCACGGCCTTCAGCGAAAGCCGCGGCAACAGGGAAACGACGCCTTGCGCGATATAGAGGTCGGTCGGGAAATTTCCCGCTTCCGAAAGAATGACGTTGCGGCCGGGCCGGGCCGCAACCGCCGCCATCAGCAGCTTGAAGATATTGACGGAGGTGGAATCGGCCACCACCACCTCGCCCGGCTTGGCGCCGATCAATTTGGCGATCTTGTCGCCGACGCGGCGGGATGCACCGATCCAGTCATGCCGGTTCCAGCTGCGGATCAGTCCTTCGCCCCATTCCCGCCGTACCACGGCATCGAGACGGGCCGGCGTTTGCGCCGGCAAGGCACCCAGGGAATTGCCGTCGAGATAGATGACGCCGGGCGGGAGCGCGAAACGCGCGCGGAAGGAGGCCAGGGCGTCGCCCTCGTCCAGCGCGCGTACCTTGTCCGGAACGGCGTCGATCATGCCGCGGGCTCCCGCCGCCCGATGCCGAGCGCATAGATCGCGCCGAGAAGCAGATAATAGCCGAAGGCGAAACCGATGGGGATGTACATGCCTAGGGCCGTCGCCATGATCAGCGCGATGCCGGCGATGAAGAGAAGCACGATCCAGCTCGCCAGGGGATAGAGCGGCATGGCGAATTTGCGCGGCGCGTCCTTGGGCGCGCGATGGCGAAAGCCCATATGGCTGACGATGATGCTGGTCCAGGTCCCCATCAGCAGCACCGCGGAAGCCGAGATGATGTATTCCATCACCTTGCCGGGCACATAATAATTCAGGATCACGCCCAGAAACATGATGGCGGCGGAGATATTGATGCCCATCACCGGCACGCCGCGATCGTTGATGCGCGCCAGAAGTTGGGGCGCGTGGCGCTTGGTCGCCAGCGACTGCAAGGTCCGCGCGCCGGCGAACAGCCCGCTGTTGCAGGAGGACAGAACCGCGGAGATCAGCACCAGATTGATCAGGCTGGCGGTGGCGGGAAGCCCGATCTTGGTGAAGACCATCACGAAGGGGCTCTCGGTCAAGGTGACCTCGCGCCAGGGCACCAGCGCCATGATGATGGCGAGCGAGCCGATATAGAAAATCAGAATCCGGAACACCACGCCGTTGATGGCCCCCGGCAAGGACCGCTCGGGGTCTTTCGCTTCCGCCGCCGCCAGCCCGACAAGCTCGCTGCCGCCGAAAGCGAAGAAGGCGATGGGCAAGGCCGCCAAGAACCCCGTAAGCCCTGTCGGAAAGATGCCACCATCGCTCCAGATGTTCGCCAGCGAGGCATGCGCGCCCGCCAGCCCCACGCCCTGTACCAGAAGCACGATGCCGGACACCATCATGCCCAGGATGGTCACCACCTTGCCCAGGGCCATCCAGAATTCCAGCTCGCCGAACAGGCGCACGCCGCACAGGTTGATGCCGTAAAGCGCCATCAGGCTGATCAATGCCGGAATCCATTGCGGCAAGTCCGGCAACCAGAACTTGACGAAAATCGCCATGGCGGTGATGTCGACCATTCCCACCAGGATCCAGCTCATCCAGTAATTCCAGCCGACCAGAAATCCGAAAGCGGGATGGACATAGTCTTCCGCGAAGGCGTCCATGGTGGTCGCCTTGGGATGCGCCAGGGCCAGTTCGCCCAAGGCGCGGGCGATGAAGAAGATCATCGCGCCGCCCACCATATAGGCGACCAGGAGGGCCGGTCCGGCGCTGCGGATGCCTGCCGCCGATCCCAGGAAAAGTCCCGACCCGATGGCGCCGCCGATGGCGATGAACTGCAGATGCCGCCCGGTCAGCGCACGCTGCAGCGATCCACCCGATGGGGCAGCTTGGCCCAGGCCGGTTCCGGCTGCTTTGCTCGACATCTCCGCCCCCTGCTGCTCTGTCCGGCCGGCGACGTTCCGGCTTCTTTGATGGGCCAGCCTAGCCGCCCGCGCGGGCGACCGGAAGCTCCCGCAGGATGGCGCGCACGGGCGAGGCATCCAGGCCCGCCAGCGGCAAGGGCAGCGCGATCAGCTCGTAATCGCCCGGCGGCACGTGATCCAGCACAAGCCCCTCCAGGATGCGCATCGCGGACGGCACCGCCCGGTGCGCATCCATGGTCTTGGAAGCTTGCGGATCGAGCGACGGCGAATCGAGACCCACCAGGATCACGCCGCGCGCGGCAAGGATCCGGATCGCCTCGGCGCTGACGGCGGTGAACGCCGAAGGCCACCGGCCCAAAGGAAAATGGTCGAAGGTGCGGAACAGCATCCGCGTGACGCCGGAGCTCCAATGCGCCTCCACCAGATCCGCGGCGATGGCGTCACCGGCCCCACGCGCATCCACCACCCGGCAGGGACCGAGATAAGGATCGAGCGGAACCGCATCGATGGAAAGGCCGGCCGGATCGTAATGCAGCGGCGCGTCGGCATGGGCGCCGGAATGCGCGGACAAAGTGATCGACGCCACATTTACCGGGCTGTCGCTTTCGCCATAAGACCATTTCGGCGCAATCGCGAAGGCGGTGTCGCCCGGCCAGACCGGAAGCGACGGGCGCAAGGGTTGGGAAATATCCCACAACTTCCTGGTATCGGTCATGCCGCCTCGCGGAATGCCGGCGGCCATGCCATTGGCCGCCTATTTCTGCTCCGACGGTACGGCGTCCACGATCAGCGGGTCCAGCGCTTCCAGATGATCCTGGACCTTCTTGCGGAAGGCGCCGGTGGCGCCCAGCGAGACCGCCGCGATGACCAGCGGCGGCAACGCCACCCAGCACACGATGGTCCAGCCATAGCTTTCCAGAAGGCCGCCGGAAATGAAGGAGCCGACGGCCACGAAACCGAACACGACGAAGTCATCGAAGGCCTGGACCCGCGTGCGCTCTTCCGGGCGATGGCATTCCAGCACCAGGGACGATGCGCCCAGGAAGGCGAAATTCCAGCCCAGGCCCAGAAGGATCAGCACCGTCCAGAAATGCGCCTGGGTGATGCCGGAAATGCCGGTCGCCAGCGAAGCGGCGGTGAGCGCCAGGCCCACCAGCACCATGCGGCCCGCCCCGAAGCGTGCGATCAGGCTGCCGGTGAAAAGGCTGGGCGCGTACATGGCGATGACATGCCATTCCAACCCGAGATTCGAAGAGTTCAGTGACAGGCCACAGATCTTCATCGCCAGCGGCGCGGCGGTCATGATGAAGTTCATCAATAGATAGCTGATCACGCCGCAGATGATGGCGGCGAGGAATTTGCGCTGGCGCACGATTTCCAGAAGCGGGCGGCCGCCCGTACGCTCCTCGGCCATGGGCGGCAGCTTGATGCCCGACAGGATCAAGCCGCAGATCACCGCCAGCCCCGCCTGCGCCAGATAGCTCGCAAGGAAGAGATAGGGCGGCAGCAGCTTCATGGTGTGGGTGACGATCTGCGGCCCCAGAACGCCGGCAAAGACCCCGCCGATCATCACGAAGGACAGCGCGCGGGCGCGGTTCTCTTGCGGCACGCAATCGGCGGCGGCGAATCGGAAAGACAGGACGGCGGCGGCATAGGCGCCCCCCAAGAAGGTTGCCGCCGAGAACAGCCAGAAAGAACCCAGAAGGACCGCCAGCGCCGACAGCAGGCCTGACATGAGCCCTGCGCCCGTCCCGGCACGGAAAGCGGCCTGGCGGCCGTAACGGCGCGCGATCGCACCCATGGGCAGGGTGCAGGCCGCCATACCGACCACGAAGACCGAGATCGGGAAGGTCGCCAGCGCCTTGTTGGGTGCCAGCATGTCGCCCACGATGGCGCCGGTGGCATAGACGATGACGGAGTTGGCGCTGCCGAAAGCCTGCGCGATGGCGAAGCGGGCGATATTGTTGCGAATCTGCGCCTTTTCCGGATTGGCGGATATGCCGGTCATTTTACAGCCTGCGAAGGGTGAAACCCGTCCGGCTTTATCCCAAAGCCGGTTTGCCCGTCCAGCAAAGAAGGGCCGCGCAACCCTCCCTTGAGAATTCCCCGGGGCTGCTGCGCACCGCCGTGTGCGGTCCCTCTTGGCGCATCGCCCCTAACGCAGGGTCGCGAACAATCCCGCCAGCAGCCGCGCCCGCTCCGCCAGGCTGTCGATCACGATATGCTCTTCCAGAGTGTGTGGAAAATCGCCCCGCGGCCCCAGGGCATCCAAGGTGGGCACGCCCAACGCGCCGGTGAAATTTCCGTCCGAGCCTCCGCCGGAGGATTCGCCGGGAAGCGCGAACCCCAAAGCCGCCGCGATCCGTGCCGCCGTTTCGTGCAGCGCGCGGTCGCCGGCGCTGGCGTGCCAGAAGGGACGCACCGCGCCGGGCGTAATTTCGACTTCCGTACCAGGCGCAGAGGGCCGCAGATCCCGCAGGGTCTTCAGCCCGCGCGCCTGTGCCGTTTCGCTGGTGGAGACCGAAAGCAGTTCGGCTTCGCATTCGCGGGCGACGCAGTTGACCCATTTGCCGCCATGCACCACGCCGGTGGAGAAGGTGCAGTCCGGCTGGCTCAACCGGTCGATGGCGATGATCTGGTGGGCCATCTCCTGAATGGCGGATCGGCCTTCGTTCAAGCGCAGGCCGGCATGGCTGGGCCGTCCCCGCGTGACCAGCTTGAAACGCGACACGGCATGACGGCCCACCACCACGGCGCCGCTGCGCCGCGCCGGCTCGGCGATCAGGACATAACGATGCCGGGCGGCTTCCGCCTCGACCCATTCGCGGGTGCTGGGACTGCCGACTTCCTCGTCCGAGTTGAGCAGGATGGTGACGGGCAGGCGGCGTTCGATATCGGCCTGCTTGAGCGCCGCCAGCGCCTCCAGGGCGATGACGATGCCGCCCTTCATGTCCAGGATGCCGGGCCCGAAGCAGCGGCCTTCGCTTTGCCGCCAGGGCAGTTCTTCCAACGTGCCCAACGGGTGCACGGTATCGAGATGGCCGATGAAAAGAATGCCGCCCTCGCCGGTGTCCGGTTCGGCCAGCCGCGCGCGCACGCAATCGCCATAGCCCTGCCGGCCTGGAATGCGGGTCACGTCCGCGCCCAGCGCCGCGATTTCGCCCGCCGCGATATCCGCCATGCGGCCGACCGCGGCGGCCTCGTAGCTGGGGCTTTCGCATTCCACCCAACGCCTGAGGCGCGCCAGAATCTTATCGGTATCGAAAGGCAAAGTGCGGAAATGCGCCAGATCGGTCATGCGCCTATTTCAGCTTCAACTCCAGGCGGGAATGCCCATCGGTCGCGGTCGCCGTCAAGGCCGTCGCGAGGAAGACCCGGCCCGGATCGATCCCCTGGCCGGCAAGTAGGGCATCGCGCACCGCCGTCGCCCGCGCCAGACCCAATGCCGCCAGTTCGGCCTGCGACGGCGCGAAAGCGGGGCGCAGCTGCGTGCGCATCCATTCCACCTCCAGGAAGGTCTGCTGGTCGTCCTCGTCCCGCTTGGGTGTGGCGTTCGCGCCCGCCTTCAGCGCCTCGGGAGGGAATTCGGGAAACTCCGGATCCTTGCCCAGCTTGGCGCTGTAAAGATCCTCCAGACGGTCGTGCCGGTCGTCCAGCGACAGGGTCGCGATGTCGGCCGGCGCGCCCTTGCGGGTTTCTTTTTCCATCAGCGCCGCATCGATCCTGTTGTCGGCAATGCCGGTGGCATCGGCCGCGATCGCGGGCCCGGCCGGAATATCGAGGTTGATCGCCGGCCGTTCCACCAGCGCCTTGGCGAAAGCGCCCAGCGCCTCCGCCGATCCCGGCGGCAGGGCCGACGCGCCGGGCGTGAAATCGACGAACTGCGCCTTCTCCGCGCCCGCGAACAAAGAGCCGATCAAGGTGAAGGGGGCGGTGACCGCTTTTTCAATCACGTTTCCGATGATCTGCCAGACGATGGGCCAGATCCGGAATTTCGGATCGTCCAGCGACCCGACTACCGGCAGGTTGAGATCGATGACGCCGTTCCTGTCCTTCAGCAACGCGGTCGCCAGCCTGACAGGCAGAGGCACTTTCTCCTTGCTGTCGGTGGCCTGACCCCATTCCAGTTGATCGATCACGACATGATGGTCCGCCTTCAGGGCACGGTGATCGATATGATAGGTCAATTCCGTCGAAAGCTTGCCCTTGGCGATGGCGTAGCCGGCGTAGCGCCCGGAATAGGGGTTGAAGACCGGCAATTCGATATTGTGGAACGCCAGTTGAAGCGCGGTCTGCTGATCGTAGCCGAAGGGATCCATCGATCCCTTGATGGTGACAGGCGAGAAGCGGTCGATCACCTGGCCGGTGAAATCGAGGGTCGCGATCTCGCCCGGCCGGCTGGAAATATTCGTGATCGCGCCTTTGAGCGCGTCGATGCGGGCCTCGAAATTGGGGTCCATCGAATAATCCGCGAAACTCATCGTGCCGTCGTCGACGTCCAGGCGCTTCAGGGCGAATGTCATCGCGGGCGCGGATTTGCGCGCCGCCGGCGGCTTGGCGGCAGCGGGCGCGGCAGCCGCGCCATCCGCGGGCGTCTCCGCGGCAGGCTGGGGCAGGAACTTCATGTAATTGAAGGTGCGATCCGGCAGCACGGCCAGGCGGCCCAGCGGGCGGCTCAGGCTGGCGCGGCTGATGGCAAGACGGCTTGCGCCATAATCGATGCCGTCAAGATTGAGCGCCCGCCACGCGACAAGAGACGTGTTGGCGGTCTTCTCATAAAGATCGAAACCGTCGACGGCGGCCCGTCCCTTGAAGCGCAACCGCGTGATGTCGCCGCCTTCGGCGTGAAGGGTTCCCGGCGCGCCCAGGGCGCCGGATTTCAACTCCAGGTCCGGAATGCGCGGCAGATAGGCGACGAAAGCGCCCAACGGCAGACCCGAAAGTTTAAAGGTAAGGTCGGCCTTGTTGCCGGCGGGAACCACGGTCCCCTCGCCTTCCAGGGCTGCCCGCCTGTCGATCCGCGTTGAGAAACGCAAGAATACCGGCTGGTTCAGGTCGTTGCTCAGCCCGGAAGCGGAAACATTGATGGGCGTGAGAGTGAACCGCGCCGTGGGAGACACGGCGCGATCCTCGAAACGGAGCGTGGCGGCGTTGAGCGCGAAACTGTCGAGCCGCAAGGCCCAGGGCTGGGCGGGAGGAGCAGGTCCCGGCGGAGGCGTTTCCGGCGCCGCCGTTTTTTCCGGCATCAGCGCCATCAGACTGAGGCTGCCATCGCGCGCCCGGCTCAAGGGCAGTTCGGCGCCATCCAGGCTGATGCCGCCCAGCGCGATCGTGCGCGCGGCATAGTCGAACCGGACGTCCTGAAGTTTGCCCGCCGCGAGCGCGATGGTGCGGCCCTGTGCGCCCGAGAGCGGCGAAACATGGGCGCCTTGAATCTCCAGCCCCGGCAGGGTCAAAGCGAATTTCGGCGCCGCGCCGTTTGCGCCGGAAAAGGCGATGCGGCTGATAGTCCCGGACAGGCGGTCGAATGCGACCGAGCCGCGGAAAAGGCTCGGCTTGCCATCGAACGCGATGCCCGACAGCGAAAGCTGGGGCACCGCCGCCTCCATCCGCGCCCCGTCCGGCCCGTATGCGAAATTGTAGGTAACATCGAACCCGGCGGTGCCCGCCTTCAACACCACCGGCAATTCGTCGCCCAGGAATTTCTGCACCGAGTCGGCCAGAAGATTGGCGATCGAGAGCTTGCCCCGCGAGGCGACCGGCGCGATGGACAAGGTGCCGCTCCAGCGGAAGCTTTCGCCACGCTCGCTCTTGGCCTCGAAGGAAAAAACGCCGCCCTCCGCGCTGTTGGTCTGGAAATCCTTGAGCGTGAACGTGATGGGCGAAAGTGTCTTTTCGGGCCGCAAGGCGCGGCTGTGGTCGGCATAGACGATCCGGCCCTGATCGACCGTGAATGCATCGATGCGGACCGCGGGAGCCGGTCCTTCCGATTTGGTGCGCGGCACCAGTTCGACCAGATTCAGCGAGCCGTCCGGCCGCATCACCGTGTGCAGGAACGGCCGGTCGATGCGGACATCCTTGAAGCGATAGGCCGACTGAAACAAAGACAGGATGGAGAAGCCCACATGCAGATGGCCGACCGCGACCAGCGGATCGCGGCGATCCGGGATCGCCAGATCGCCGATGTCGAGCGTGAAGCGCAGGGGATCGAATTTGATCTCGCCGATCGCAACCGGCTTGCCCAGATTGGTCTGGACCCAGTTCGTCGCCTGCGAGCGGATCAGGCCGGGCGCGAGCCAATAACCCGCCGCCAGATAGACGCAAAAAAGCGCCACAAGCCCGGCCGCGGCCCAGAGCCATCTCCGCACGGGGAAATGGGGAAGGAGCCTTCCAATCCGATCCGCCTGCCGCGGACCGCTTTCTGCCTCTTCATTCTGCACGGGACGACATGCCAGCCATATCGGGGCGATGATGCGGGCATTTTCCCGCTGGCGCAATGACGCGAAGGGCCGCGCGGCCCCTTCACAGGAAGACAAGGCATTTTCGCCGCGCTTGTATTACTGTCGCACACCATGTGGACCCTCATTTGCGGGGATTGCCCGTCATGGTTGCTGCAAAATTGACATTGCCGAAAGGCCGGGAGCGGCCTTATCCGATCCACCCCCGCGACTATCCCGACGATGCCTGGTCCGCCACCCGGATGGCGCGCTTTTCGGATTGCGACGCGGCCGGGAATGTCTACACGCCCAGCTTCATCAACATGGTGCATGGGGTGATCGAGGATTTCTTCCTGCAGCAACTGCGCATCGACTATCACGGGATGTTCCTGAAGGAGCATATCGGCCTCGGCTACAAAAGCGTCGATACCGATTTCTTCCGTCCCGCGCTGATGGGCGACAGGCTGCAATTCACCGTGCTGGTCGAGCATGTCGGGCGGACCTCGGTGATCTTTTCCGTTCATTGCGTCCGCGAGATCGAGGAGATCATGCGCTGCCGGCTGGTGATGGTGACCACCTCGCTGAGCACCCGCAACGCGATCAACATCCCGCCGACCCTGAAGGAGGCGCTTTCCGCCTACAAGGAGATGTGCGGATAGCGGGGTTTTTTTGCAGCCGCGTTGTCACAAAAAGCGGCGGCGCCCGCCCGGAACCGCTTGACAGCGTTCACACGCCCTTCTTTGCTTTGCCGCAACATATCGGCGCAGCACCCGCAACAAGCATAACAATGGAGGAATGTGATGTGCGATGAGTTCATTCATCCCGGTCTGGTCACCGATTCCCGCCTCTCGCGGCGCGCCTTCGGCCTGATGACCCTGGGGGCCGCCGGCATGGCGAGCGGCGCGGCCCTGGCCCAATCCAATGTGGTGGAACAAGACGTGACGGTGACGACCGCCGACGGCTCCTGCGATGCGGTTCTCTATCATCCCGCCGGTCAGGGCCAGTGGCCGGCCGTGCTGATCTGGCCCGACATCATGGGCCTGCGTCCCGCCTTCCGCGACATGGGCCGGCGGCTTTCCGAGCAGGGCTTTGTCGTGCTGGTGCCAAATCCCTTCTACCGCTCGGCCAAGGCGCCGGTGATCGGCGACAATTTCGATTTCGGCAATACCGAGCAGCGCGCCCGCCTCACCGGCTATCGCAACGCGATGACCGATAGCGGCGTCGCCAGCGACGCCAAAGCCTATCTGGCCTTCCTCGATGCCCAGCCGCAAACCGCCAAAGGCAGGAAGGCCGGCGTGCAAGGCTATTGCATGGGCGGATCGCTCTCCTTCCGCACGGCGGCGGCGGTTCCCGACCGCATCGGCGCGGTGGGAAGCTTCCATGGCGGCAATGGCCTGGTGACCAAGGAGGCCAACAGCCCGCACCTTCTGATCGCAAAGACCAATGCCACCTATCTGGTTTGCCACGCGCAGAACGACGATGCGCAGCAGCCGCAGATGAAGGACGAGCTGAAAGCGGCGTTCGCCGCCGCGGGCCGTCCGGCGACGGTGGAAGTCTATGCCGCCAATCATGGCTGGTGCGTGAAAGGCGGCGCCGTCTACAACGAAGCCGAGGCCGAACGTGCCTGGTCCAATCTCGGCACCATGTACAAGGCGTCCTTGGTCTGATTAGGACGGAAGAGCCGCCGGGGCATCCGCCCGGCGGCTCTTCCGATCACAGCCTCGCGGCGGCGAAAGTATCGCAGGCTTTCAGGTCGCCCGACCGCAGCCCCTGCTGAAACCAGCGCATTCTCTGCGCGCTGGTGCCGTGGGTGAAGGAATCGGGCACCACATAGCCTTGCGCCTGCTGTTCCAGCGTGTCGTCGCCCACCGCCGAGGCCGCCGCCAGGCCCTGTTCGACATCGCCGGTTTGCAGGATCTGAAATTGCTGGTCGGCATGGTTCGCCCAGACACCGGCATAGCAATCCGCCTGCAGTTCCGTCCGCACCGAATCGCTGTCGGCGCCGCGCGAGCCCTGGGCGTGACGGTCCATCACCCCCAGCAGGTTCTGGATATGATGGCCATATTCGTGCGCGATCACATAGGCGCGGGCGAACTCTCCCGGCGCACCGAAGCGGTCGCGCAGCTCGTCGAAAAAGGAGAGGTCGAGATAGATCCGGCCATCGGCGGGACAATAGAAGGGTCCGGCCGACGACGAGCCGGTGCCGCAACTCGTGGGCGTGGTCCGGTCATAGGTGGTGAGCGTCGCCGGGCTGAAGGAGGCGCCTTCGCCGCGCAAGATCGGAGACCAGACATCCTCCGCCGATCCCACGATCTGGCGGGCGAAGCGATATTCGTCGTCGTCGGCTCGCGGCGCACCCGAATTTTGCATCTGCGCCGGCCCATAGCCCGCATCGGGGCCGCCGCCTGCCAGAAACTGCATCGGATCGACACCGGCCAGCCAGGAAATCACCAGAATGGCGACCAGGCCCAGCCCGCCGCCGCCCACCGCCAGGCGCGGCCCGCCGAAGCCGCCTCTGCCGCGGCGGTCATCGACATTCTCGGTGGGACGAAGATCGTCAAGACGCATGCGGCACCTCCGGCTTCGCCGGAGCATAGCATGGGCGCAATGTCTTTTTCGCGGCGATCAGGCGCCCAGAGAAACCGCGACACGAAAGACGATGAAGGCGGCGACATAGGCCAGCGCCAGCATGTAGGCGAACATCACGCCCGGCCAGAACCAGGTGCCGGTCTCGCGCCGCACCACCGCCAGGGTCGACATGCATTGCGGCGCGAAAACATACCAGGCCAGGAAAGCCAGCGCCGAGGCCAGCGGCCATTGATGCGCCAGGGTCGCGGCCAGCGAGCCGGTGTCTTCGCCGCTCACGGCATAGACCGTGCCCAAAGCCGCCACCGCGACTTCGCGCGCCGCCATGCCGGGGATCAGCGCCACCGCCATCTGCCAGGAGAATCCGATCGGCGCCAGCAAAGGGCCCATCACATGGCCGATCATGCCGGCGAAGCTGTAATCGATGGCGGGCTGGGTCGCATCGGCCGGCGCCCCGGGGAAGCTCGACAGGAACCAGATCAGAACCATCATCGAAGCGATGGTGGTGCCCGCGCGCTTGAGAAAAATCTGGCCGCGCTGCAGCACGCCACGCGCCACATTCTTGGGATCAGGCACCTTGTAGGCGGGAAGCTCGATCAGGAACGGCTCGGTGGCGCTGCGCCAGATCAGCTTGCGGATCACGAAGGCCACAATCAGGGCGCTGCCGATGCCCGCCGCATAAAGCCCGAACATCACCAACCCTTGCAGATTGGCAAAGCCCCAGACCAGCCGGTTGGGAATGAAGGCCGAAATGATCAGCGTATAGACGGGGATGCGGGCCGAGCAGGTGGTGAGCGGCGCCACCAGGATGGTGGTGAGGCGGTCGCGCTTGTTGTCGATCACCCGCGCCGACATGATGCCGGGAATGGCGCAGGCGAAACTCGACAGCAGCGGGATGAAGGCGCGCCCATGCAGCCCGGTGACGCCCATCAGCCGGTCCATCAGGAACGCGGCCCGCGCCATGTAGGCGAAATCCTCCAGAAGAATGATGAAGAAGAAGAGGATCAGGATCTGCGGCAGGAACACCACCACGCTGCCGACGCCCGCGATCAGGCCGTCGGCCAGGAAGCTGCGCAGGAGCCCGTCGGGGACATATTGCGCCACCGCCTGGCCCAGCCAGGCGAAGCCCGCATCGATCATGTCCATCACCGGCGTGGCCCAGCTGAACACCGCCTGGAACATCAGGAACAGCACCAGCATCAGGATGAGCGTGCCGGCCACCGGATGCAGCAACACCGAATCCAGCCGCCCGGTCCAGGTATCGGGACGCAAGGGCGGCTTCACATAGGTGCGCATGATGCGCTCGGCTTCCTTGTGCGCCTGCCGGATTTCCGCCGCCGACGGTTCATGCCAGGTGGAGATGGCGGCCGCCTTGCCTTGAGAGGCGAGCGCGTCCACCTGCCGGAGCAGATCGTCCAGTCCGCGCTTGCGCACCGCCACGGTGGTGACCACGGGAATGCCCAGCGCCTCGGCCAGGCCCTCGCGATCGATGCGGATGCCCTGCTTCTCGGCGATGTCGAACATGTTGAGGGCCAGGACCAGCGGCCGGCCTACCGATTTCAGCTCCAGCGCCAGGCGCAACACCAGACGCAAGTTGGTGGCATCGGCGACGCAGACCAGCACCTCGGGCGAGACTTCGCCGGCGAAACGACCCAGCACCACATCGCGGGTCACCGCTTCGTCGGGACTTCTGGCGCGCAAGGAATAGGTGCCCGGAAGATCGACCACCGAAACGCGAAGCCCGTTCGGCGTGACGGCCGAGCCTTCCTTGCGCTCCACGGTGACGCCCGGATAGTTGGCCACTTTCTGCCGCGCGCCGGTCAGCGCGTTGAACAGCGAGGTCTTGCCGGAATTGGGATTTCCCACCAGCGCAACGCGGGTGCCCAGGGTTGCTTCGCTCATCTCAGCTGTCGCGTTCCACCAGGATGGCGCCCGCCTCGCGGCGGCGCAGCGCGACCCGCATGTCGTCCAGCTTCAGCGCGATGGGATCGCGGCCGACCAGACCCTCGTGCAAAATCTGGAACCGCGCGCCTTCGACGAATCCCATCTCCAGCAGCCGCCGTTCCAGCTCGGCATGGCCGATTTCATCGGGACCGTCATGACCTTCCGGGGTGAGCCCCCGGATGTGGCCGCAGTCGCCTTTTCCCAAATCGCTCAAACGCACAGAGACGGTTCCTGAAGTAATTGCGAATTAGTCGCAATTTTTCTATCCGACCTTGCGATAGCCCGCAAGAGAGCGGGGAAACGCTTTCCTCCGCCCGCCGCCCACCGCAGGACGACTGGATTTTCTTGTATATTCAAGCATCTGGGCTGGCGCTCCCTGCTACCAGCCAAAAGACATTGATGCCCGTGCCGGCTCAAATGCCGCAGATGGCGACGATCCGCTCCCCGGCGCGGTTATCGGGAGCCCCCACCCGCATAGGCAATGCCATAAGACGTCCCCGCCTTGATATGCGCGCGGGGACGCGCGCCGGCCGCTCGCCCGCCTATGCGGACATCGTCGCGCGCGATCCGTACCGGCTTGGTGTCTCCGCAGCGGAACGTGCCGGAAATGCGGACCGCGTTCGGGTTCAAATAGCGGATGGCCGCGACTTCCGTGCCGCGGTCGTCGACGATCGCCAAGGTGCTCTTATCCGGGCGCGCGCCTTTCAAAAATCCGCCTATGATCTGCTCGAAGCGGTTGTCCCGGATGCGGTAGACGACATTGTCGTCGGAATCGAAGCCGAAGGCATTGATCATGAGGCCAGCCGCCGTTCTGGTGATGCGCAGGACCGGACAGGTTCCCACCCGCGCAGGCATGAAAGGCCCGGGCCCCTCCCCGATCACGGCGTCCCGGCCGAAAATCATCAGCAGCCGGTCCGGCTCTTTCATCACGGCATCGCCGTCGCACGCCGTTCGCGGCATCGGCGCGGACGCGGCGATCAGCGGGCCCTCCACTGCCTGTTCGCGCGGCGCGAACCGGTTGACGACAGAAAGCGTGACGGTGCCAGCAGCCCAGGCGGCGACGAGCGCGGCCGCCAGGCGCCAGCGCCGGTCGTGCTTTCGGCCCAGTTCGTACGCCAGCGCGATGCCGGCCCCGCCCGCCAGCACCGCGAGCGTGAGAAGACGCGTCGCGGCCGACATGAGAAACCAGGCCGCGAGCGTGAAAAAGACCCAGGCGCACGCCGCCATTGCCCAACGTGCGGGCACGCGCGTTCCCATGTCGATTCCTTTCCGGGCGAAAATTCGACGACCGGCCGTTTCCGGCACACGCGACAGGAGGAAGGCTTAAACCGGTCGTCGCTCGCGCATCTGCGCCAGGCTTTGCGTCAAGGCGCCGGCATGGGCCCCCTGCTCGCGGTCCGCCGCCGCTATGAGAAAACAGAGAAAGGTCAAGCCAATGCCGGCAAGGACGGCAGACGCGGGAGCGGCATGGGAGAAAAACGGGAAAAGCGGTGCCGGCAAAAGCCACAACAGGAACGACCGCAACTGGTACTGCCGCCGGATCTCGCGCCGGCAGATTTCGCGCAGCGACGGAAAATCCACTTGGTGCGGGCGTGCCTGCGCGGCCCCGTGAAGAAACAGATACACGGCTGCCACCGGATAGAGGATCGTCCACCCCAACGCCGTCCGGTGCAGCGGGAAAAACAGGAGTGTCAGGCCTGAAAGCGCGGTGAGCCCGAGCAGCAGAACCATGTCGATCCGGTTGCGCCGCCGCACCCGCGCGGCGAAGTCGTCATAGGCCGCGGCGATACCGGCGAGAGACATGGAAGGCGCGAACGGGTCGTGCCAGCGCTCCCGCGCCAGCACCATTGCCGCGCGCAACCCGCCGACCACCGGCATGCCGAACGGCAGGATCAGCCATATGAACAAAAGCCATGCGGCTTGATCCGGACCCAGCCGATGGCTCGCGCGCAGATCGAACAGGATGCCACGCGCATAGCCCAGCACGACCGCCGAAACCAGAAGCGCTTCCAGAATGACCCACTTTGCCGATGGGGCCGCGCCATTCCGATAGACGCTGGCCAGAAGCAGGAGAAAAATCAAAAGCAACGTGATGGCGGCATCGCCCGCCAAAGACGACAAACGCGCATGTCCGGAAAAGCCGCCCAGAAGAAGAAAGATGATGCTGGCCTGTATGACCAGGACGGGCGGATTGGCGCTGCGGCGCATCTGGCTGGCGATAACGAAGGGAAGCGTCCTTGCGGCGCTCAAAAGATATTGCAGGGGCGATCTGTACAGTTCGCAAAGATCTCCCGCCACCGCCTCCCTTGCCGCGGGCGGGATGGCATAAAAGACGAGCCGCTCCAGCAACCGGGGCGGCGATCTCAGCGCGCCGGTTTCCATTTGGCTCCCCAGCTTTGCGCGATCACATCGCAGACGCGCCGGGCGGCCTGAACGGAGTCGCGCAGCGCGCTCTCGCCCGGCTTCTCCAGCCGGTAGTGGCGGCGCGACCGGCCCCCGCGTTCGGCGGTCGGCTCGGACAGCCAGGAGGCGACAAGGCCCTTGTCTTCCAGGCGATCGAGGGTGGCGTAGACCGCCCCGAGCTTCACGGTTCGCGGCTTGGTCAGGTCCTCGACCCGGGCATGGATGGTGACGCCATAGGCGTTGTCGCCCAGCGATACGATAGCCGTCAGCACCAGCTGCTCGAACTGACCCAGGGAACCAGGCTCACCCATTATTCATACATAGTATGAGTAAGCGCCCGCCGTCAACCGGGCTCTTCCCGCTAGCCGGCCGGGACCGCGTCCAGCGCCGGGCCCGACAGGCCCGCCGGAATGACCGGCAGGATCACCGCCGAGGGGTGCTCGGCGTCGTGCAGGATGGTCTGCTCGGCTTTCTGCCACTTGTCGTTGGTGCCGAACGGCTCGCCCGTGTTCGGGTTGGGCGCAAATTGCGGGAAATCGCTGGAGGAGATTTCCAGGCGGATGCGATGGCCCGGCTTGAACAGGTTCGAAGTCGGCCAGACATGGATGGTGTACTTATAAACCTGCCCCGGCACCACGGGTGTGGGATGCGACAGCGACTCGCGGTAGCTCGCCCGCTGGATGCCGTTGGCCAGGTTGATGGCGCGGCCGTCGGGAAACACGTCGATCAGCTTGGCGGTGAAGTCGGTGTCCGGCGCGCTGGTCTTGGCATAGAGCGTGACCGTGATCTGGCCGGTGACTTCCATCGCTTGTTTCAGGGGCGCGCTGGAATAGACCAGGATGTCCGAGCGCTGCTCCAGCGCCGACTGGTCGAACTGGCCCTGCGGTCCGCTGGTCCAGGAGCAGCAGGAATGCCCGCCGATGCTGGGCACCGGGTTCGACGGATCGTAGGTGAATTCGTCGCTGACCGCGGTCGCCTTCTGCGCGGCGACGGCGTTGCCGAACTCATTGTCGGCATGCGCCTGGCCTTGCGTGGCGGTATTCGCCTGGGGCGGCGCGTCGCTCAAGACGCCGTCGCCCATCACCGAGGCGGCATGGCCGCCGCTGGCCAGATACCAGTTCTGGCTTTTGGTGCCGGCGAGCGGCCAGTCCTTGGAGACGTGCCACTTGTTCTCGCCCATGGTGAAATAGGTGACGCGCGAGCCTTCGGTGATCTGATTGTTCTTGCCCTTCAGGAAATGATCGAACCAGGCGAGCGACAGGTCGTTGACGGGGCTGTTGGCCACCGCGCCGATGTCGTGCAGGCGCGGGCTGACCATGCTTTCCGGCCGGCCCCAGCCCAGATGTTCCCACGGCCCGATCACGATGCGCGAATTGTTGCGGGCGATTTCCGTGGCGCCCTTCTCCTTCACGCCGTTGAAATTCTCCAGCGAGCCGTTGATGAAGGCGTCATACCAGCCGTCGAACGCCAGAACCGGCACCTGAACCTTGTCGTAGCGGCGCTTGATGCTGAAAGCCTGCCAATAGGCATCGTCGGTCGGATGCTTGATGGCGTCGAAGAAATAAGGCGCCACCTTGGGATCGTCGGGCTGGAAGAACGGGACTTTATCATAGGGCTTGAAGGTGAGCCATTTGGCCATTTCCTTGTTGGCGTCCGCCATCTTGGCGGCGGCGTCCTTGTCGCCCCGGTTGAGCGCGGCGGTATAGGCGATGGTCTCCGCCATCCAGGGCTCGATGAAGGCGAGCCGGAAGGCGCCGTCTTCATAAGTCCAGCCGTCGTAATAATCCGAGGCGGTGTTGGACGGCACGATCGCTTTCAGCGACGGCGGCGCGCCGGTTGCGGCCAGCCATTGCGTGGCGCCCACATAGGACGAGCCGTACATGCCGACCTTGCCGTTGGAACCGGGCAGCTTGGCCGCCCATTCCACCGTGTCGTAGCCGTCGTTCCGGTCGTTGGCATATTCATAGAAGGTGCCGCCGGAGGCGCCCTGCCCGCGAATGTCCTGGATCACCACGATATAGCAATGCGACGCGAACCAGTCTGGAGTCTGGAAACGCGCCGGCTCGACCTGGGCCGCAGCCTTTCCATATTGCGTGCGCATCAGGATGACGGGAACTTTTTCCTTGGTGTTGGGCCGGTAGACATCGGCCCGAAGGATCACGCCGTCGCGCATCTTGGCGGCCATGTTGGTGGTCTTGGTCACGGTGCATTCGCCGCGCCCACCTTCGGGCGGCCATGCAAAAGCCGCGCTGGGAAAGACGATGCATGCCGCACCGAGCAAGAGGCCCGTCAAAACTGCCTTGCGGGGAAGCATGCTGTTTTTGGAAACGGTCTCGCACATAGGGCCCTCCGCCACTGACATGGTTTCGTCATAACAGGCGCCCGTCAGCCGAAAAAGACGGAAAAATTGGACAAATCGATTTGAAAATTTGGACAATCTTTTTGAAGCCCTGACTCAGCCCTGCTGCCGCTTGGCATGCGCCATGCCCAAGACCCGCAAAGCGTTTCCGCTCCAGAAATTGGACAATTGGCGTTCGCTGTAGCCCGCCTTGATTAAACGCTCTGTAATCCTGGGGATCTTCGACACGTCGTTCATGCCGTTGACGCCGCCGCCGCCGTCCCAATCCGCCCCCACCCCGACATGATCGGGGCCGACCAGATCGAGCGCGTGCATCACATGCTTCATATACTCTTCGAAATCGGCGCGCGGCGCGGGATATTGCTTGTCGATGGCGTGAAGTTCCGCCGCGACCGCGCGCACGGTCGCCGTCGCCTGTTCGGCCGTCATGGTGCCCAGATTCCGCATCCTGCTTCGCGCTTCCCGGCGCGCCTTGTCGCGCGCCGGATCGGGCGGAACCGTGACCAGATATTCGTTATAGGAATTGATTTGAATGGTGCTTCCCGCCGCCGCCAGCCGTTTGATGCGCGCATCGTCGAGATTGCGCGGATGGTCATGGACCGCCCGGCAGCCGGAATGCGAACAGATGATCGCGGACCGGGACAGATCCATCATCTGGTCGAAGACATCGTCGGAAGAATGGCTGGCGTCCAGCACGACGCCCAAATTGTTGGCTTCGCGCACGAAATCCCGGCCCAGCGGCGACAGCCCGCCCCATTGCCGCTTGTCGGTGGCGGAATCGCCCAGCTGGTTGTTGAGGAAATGGATCGGGCCTGCCATGCGCACGCCCAATTTGTAGAAGCTGCGCAGCAGGGTCACGTCGTTGCCCAGAATTCCCGAATTCTCGATCGACTGGAAAACGATGATCTTGCCCGCCGCGGCGATGCGCGCGGCGTCTTCCGGAAGAAAGGCAAGCTCGAATTTCTGCGGGTTGGCGGCCACCATTTCCCGGATCTCGGCCGCGCGCAGGAAGGCGGCATCGCGCATCGCGCTCATGCCTTCGGGCGTGACCGGTGCCTGCGGGGTGTAGATGGAGAAGAAGCCGCCATCCAATCCGCCTTCGATCATGCGGGGATAATCGACCTGGGTGAAATCCTGGTCGACATCGTGCCGTTCCATCACATTCCAGCCCGGCCGCGCCAGATTGGCCGGCATGTCGAGATGGGTGTCGAGACAGATCAGGCTCTTGTGCAGCACTAGCGGATCGGCGGCGGCCCGGGCGAGGCCCGGAGCCAGCACCGCGGCCGCAGCGGCCTGGGCAAGAACTGTACGCCTGGAAACCAACATGAGCCCTCCTTACCGGCGCGCATCTTCCTTTATCGGGGAGAACCGATAGAGGAAGATGGCTGCCGCCCCATCAGAAGTTAAACGTCACGCGCGCATAATAATAGCCGCCATTGGGATCCCAGACCGTGGCATTGGGATCTCCGATGATGTTGCTGTTGTCGATGAGCGGGGTCTGGCCGTTCGCATTGGGCGTGAGCGACGCATAAGGATGTGTCCCGGGATGGATGTTGAACAGGTTGTTGCCGCCCACCGCCAATTGCAGGGCTTCGGTTATATTGTACCGGGCTTCCAGATCGGTGAGACCGACATCGGCCTGGCTCGTATCGTAATAGGGCAACCCGCCATTGGGCGATGTCAGGCTGTGCATCGGGCCGTAATAGGTCTCCCTTAGCGTGACGCCCCACGCATCCAAAGACCAGTTCGCCGTCAGGCCCAGTTTCGCGTTGGGCGTCGAGTGCCTGAAATTATAAAGTGTAAGCGGCGTGAAGAAGGTCGCGCCCTGGTTGGCCGCCAGCAGCACCGCAGGCGGCGGCGTCACCGAAGAGATCGAGGTGGTGTTGAAGTTTCCGGCCAGCGTCCAATCCACCAGGCCGTAATCGCCGAAATCGGTGGGATAGTTGGCGGTCAGGTCGACACCCTGGGTCAATGTATCCAATCCGTTCAAGAATGCCGTGACGCCGTTCTGGACCGAGGTGGGGTCGAGGACATTGCCCGCCACGCGGATGGCATCGTTGACCAGCGGGGTGTTGATGGCACCGCCCTGGCTATAGACCCGGCCGGACGCCACGATGCGATCGCCCAGAGTAATGCTGTAGGCGTCCACCGTTATGCTCAGATCGTCCAGGGGATGGGCGACGATGCCCAGGCTGTAGCTGGTCGATATTTCCGGCGCGAGATTGGGCAATCCCAGAATCTTGGCCGCGGGCGAGTTCGCCGGAAGCTGCACGATGGCCGTGCTGGGCGAGACATTGGTCGCGGTATAATATTCTTCCGCCGGCGTGGGCGCGCGGAATCCGGTGGATATGGTGCCCCGCACGCCGAATTGCGGCGAGAAATCGTATCGCGCGGTGATCTTGCCGATCTCCGCATCGCCGAAATCGGTGTAATGCTCGAACCGGCCCGCCACATCGACTTGCAGCTGCTCGAGAGGCGCCACGGCGAGATCGAGATAGGCTGCGTAATTCTTGCGGCTGTGGCTGCCGGCGTCGCTGGGCGTATAGCCCGGAAAGGATTGCGGGCCTTCCTTGTAATAGGATGCCGCTTCGCCGTGATCCAACCGGTAGGTGTCTTCGCGCGCCTCCGCACCGAACGCCACGGTCAGGGGGGAAGCGAGTCCGACGGGAAATTGCTGTACCGCATCGATGGTGGCGGTCAGCTGCGACGCGGTGAACCTGCCGTCATAGAAGTTGCTCGGGGTGTTATGCGTGTCCAGATATAACGTCTTTACCGCGGACCCCCAGGTATAGATGTTGTTGATGTCCTTGCCGTACCCGATATTGGCATCGACATCCCAGCCCAGGACGGCGAATTTGAGCCCGGTGTTATACTGATAATCGTCCTGCTTGATGACTTCCGAGGTTATCTGGCCGTCGGGATAGAAGATCAGTTCGCCCGGGGTGAAGACCGTTCCCGCCAGGCCACTCGAGATCACTTGACCGCCGGCGTTCAGGCCCGTCGGTTGCCCGCCGGCATTGAAGGTGGTGTTCGCGATGGGCCGCACGCCCACCGTTGTCGGCGACAAGCCGAACCCGATCGCGCAGGCGGGCGTTCCGTTGGCGGTTTCGGCGGTGTTGTAGCCTTGCGGATTGGACGCGCTGCAAGGCTGGTTCGAGCCGGGCGTGGCAAGCGTCTGGGTGGGCAGGCGGTTGCCTTCATGGGCGATGCCGATGCGATGGACGATGCTGCCGAAGGCATAAAGCTGGACCTGATCGGAGAAATCATATCCCGCGTTGACCACCGCCATCGTAGCCTGCTTTTCCGCGCTGCCGTAATTCGCGTTGCTCCACGGATAACGGTAGAGATTGGTTATCCTGGCGGGATCCAGGCAATTGCCGCCAGAACAGGGCACCACGCCGGTCACGGGATTGATCGGCCCGATCACGCCGGTCGGCACGGTCGCGCCGGTCGCGGTCTTCAGGCGGCTGTCGGCGCCCCCGCGCTGCGTCCAGCCGTTGAACCGCTTGTCGATCGTGACATTCGCGAAGCCCTTGTCGAAAAGGGGCAAACCCATGTTGAACGATACGTCGTAGCTCGGACCGTCGCCGGCATAATATTGTCCGGCATCGGCTTCGAAGATCCCGCCCGTGGACTTCTTCTTGAGGATGATGTTGACGACGCCGCCGATGGCGTCGGTGCCATATTGCGCCGCCGCGCCATCCAGCAAAACCTCGACATGGTCGATCGCGTTCTGGGGTATCAGGGAAAGATCGGGTGCCGCGCTGCCCCCGGTAAAGCCGTTCGCCGACACTTGAATGTTCGCGGTGCCGTGCCGGCGGTGGCCGTTCACCAGGACCAGTGTGTCGTTGGGCGAAAGACCGCGCAGCGCGGCCGACAGTGTTATGTTGCCCAGATCGCCGCCTCTTTGCTGGGCGGTGAAGGACGGCACCATCTGGGCCACCGCGGCGCGCAGATCGGTCGAGCCCGTGCCCTGTTTCAGGGCGTCGCTGCCCAGCACCATCACCGGCGCCGCGCTGTCCGCGGCCTTCATGCCCTGGACGCGGGTGCCGGTCACGATGACGGTCTCGGCACTGGCGTCGCTTTGCGCCAGCGCTGGGCCCGCACCCGTCAGGGCAACGGGAAGCGCCGACACACCCATAAGCAAGGCGGCTTTGAAATCGATCATGCATTCCCCTCATTTCGATGCCGCCGACGCGGCTTGTGTTTTTGGCGAATTCCATCCCTCGCGCGCCGCGCATGCGGCCG
>JAFKFF010000220.1:0-1878 GCA_017307315.1 Alphaproteobacteria bacterium | reverse complement strand
CCGCATTCTGGAAGCGCCGTGATTTTGGATAAGAGCCGGGAGGTCCCGGCTAAAACGTCTAGATCTGTCCGGGATCCATGGATGCGCCTTTCTTCTTGGGCGGTGCCCAAATGGTCGAGTATCTACTCAACAGGCGCCTCATCTGTCTTTTTGCCTGAGAGCATGACCCCTTCGGCGGATTGTATCGTTCCCGATGCAATCTCTTTCCAGATTCCAGAAGTCCATATGGTCCGTTTGCCTGAGAGTTTCCGAGGCGGTTGCTCCTTCGGCGTTGGCGAACCAATCTCTCCCATATGGACGGCTTCACTGAACAGGCAAAATGCATCACCGGTCTGAAAGACTGTCAATGTTGCGTCGGTGAAAATCATCGTCCTGCGATACTTTGATACCAATCATTCCATCGTACGGCGGGCCGGCGCGATTCATTGCCCGTGCTTAATCTCTTGTTCAGAAAACCGGCGCGCATGATCGCAACGCGGCGACCATTGCTTACATTGCCGTTGCGAAATCATCTGGCGGAAAGGACGCGCGGCGCGCCCGGGCCCGAAAGCCACGGTGCGAACCTTGTTCGGCGGCCTCCGGCGACGGAAGCGCTACCAGCCCGTAGCGATCCCGTCCTTGCGATGGTCGGTGCCGGCGCGATAGACGCCGTTGACTTGGCCTTCCTTGCGATTGGCCGCGACCGGCGCCTCTTTCGGATCGGGCGTGAACAGGAGCGCCTGATAGCCGCCCATGCCGGCGCCGTTCACCGACATCACATTGTGCCCCATCGCCTTCAGCGGCGCGCCGACCGCGTTATAGAGTTGCGATTCCAGCTGCAGCACGTTGCGGACCTGATTGTGATGGAACCGCGCCATGTCGGTGGACGCCTGCAGGTTGGCGCCCAGATCCACCATGTTGATCAGCATCTGGGCGTGGCCCTGCGCCTGCATGTCGCCGCCCATCAGCAACAGGCTCATGCGCTGGCCGTCGGTGCGCCCGCCTTGCAGCACGAAGCCGGCGGCGAGGGTATTGTAAGGCCGCTTGCGTGGCGCGATCGCGTTGGGACTGCCCGGATCGAGCGTGAACAAGGCCCCCCGGTTGTGCAGCATCAGCCCATAGCCCGGTACGGTGACGCCTGAGCCGAAATTGGCGAAGAGGCTGTTGACCCAGGACACCATGTTGCCCCAGCGGTCGGCGGTGGACAGGACGATGGTATCGCCGTCGCCCGAAGCATTGCCGGTGGCGAGCTGGCTGGCTTTCGCCGGATCGATCCGGCCGCACTGGGCCTTGGCGTATTCGGGCGTCAGGAAGGTCTTGCGCACCCGCTCCATCAGGCCAGGATTGAAATCGGGATCGCCGTTATATTTGTTGAGATCGCTGTAGGCGATCTTCTTGGCCTCCACCAGCAAATGCCAATAGCGCGGATCGGTCGGCCCCAGCGAGGCCAGGGTCTGCCCGGGATAGACCGTTTCGGCGCAGGCCTGCACGATATTCAGCATTTCGTTGGCGGCGAAGCCCTGCGAGGGCGGCGGCACTTCGGCCAGGCTATAGCCCTTATAGTCGGTCATCACCGGATCGACCCACTCGCCCTTGTAGCTGGCGAGATCGTCCATCGTCATGGTGCCGCCCAGCGCATGAACCTTGGCGACGATGGCGCGCGCGATCTCGCCTTTGTAGAAGGCGTCGCGCCCGCCCGCTTGCAGCAGGCGCAACGTCTTGGCCATGTCGGGATTGCGGAAGATCTGCCCCGCTTTCGGTTTCTTGCCGTCGATGTACCAGTTCTTCACCGAATCCGGATCGACGGCGGTGCAGCATCCCGCCGCCGATGCCGGATTGTCCCCGATCGCCCGGGGCAGCGACCAGTCGGAAGCGATACGCTCGGAAATCGGAAAGCCC
>JAFKFF010000020.1 GCA_017307315.1 Alphaproteobacteria bacterium | reverse complement strand
ACTCTGTCCTGCAAAAACCGCCGGAACCTATCGGCGGCTTGCGGGGTAGAGCAGCGGGATCCGGGCCAATGCTGCATTTTCTTCTCCGCCGCTATATCCGCCAGGGACGGCTGACGGTGCGTTATCCCGGCGGCGCGACAAAAGTTTACGGACAGGGGATGCCCGATGTCGCGATCGCGATCCGCGATAGGCCCGCGCTTCTCCAACTGGGCCTCGATCCCGACCTGAAGCTGGGCGAGCTCTACATGGATGGCCGGATGACCATCGAACGGGGCGACATTGTCGGCCTGCTGGATCTGTTGATGGGCAATGTTGCCCGTCAAGGCGCCAGCGGCGGTCTTCACGCCTTGCGCTTCATCCGCAAGCTGCTGCGCGGCTTCTCCCAATGGAATCCTGCATCCGCGGCCCGCGCCCATGCCGCGCACCATTACGACCTGTCCGGCCGGCTCTACGACCAGTTCCTGGACGCGAGCCGCCAATATTCCTGTGCCTATTTCGAGCACCGGAACGACACGCTGGAAGCGGCGCAAACCGGAAAGAAGCGTCACATCATCGCCAAACTCAATCTCGACCGACCCGGCCTTTCGGTGCTCGATATCGGATGTGGCTGGGGCGGGCTGGCCATGGATCTTGCCCGGGAATGCCAGGCCGCCGTCCTGGGCGTCACCCTGTCCACGGAACAGCATCGCGCCGCGGAACAGTCGGCTTACCGCGCAGGCCTCGCTGACCGCGCGCGTTTTGCGCTCAAGGATTACCGCATGCTCGAAGGCCGGTTCGACCGCATCGTCTCGGTCGGCATGTTCGAGCATGTCGGCGTGCGGTACTATCCGGAATTCTTCTCCAAGATCCGCGAACTGCTCGCCGACGATGGCGTCATGCTGCTGCACACGATCGGGCGGACGGATGGGCCGGGCGCGACCAATGCCTGGGTCCAGAAATACATCTTTCCCGGCGGCTATGCCCCCGCCCTTTCCGAAATCGTGAGCGTCATCGAGCAGGCGGGGCTGATGGTCACCGATGTCGAGGTTCTGCGGTTGCATTACGCCATGACGCTGGCGGAGTGGCGGAAGCGCTTCCAGGCCCATCGCGCCGCCGTCGCCGCCCTTTATGACGAACGTTTCTGCCGGATGTGGGAATTCTACCTAGCCGGCGCGGAGATGTCGTTCCGTCATGAGGGCCAGGTGGTCTATCAAATCCAGATCGCCAAGCGCGTCGACGCCTTGCCCCTGACCCGCGACTATATGATGGCGCACGCTGCCGCCGATGCGCGCGAGCCCCCGGACGCGGTCAGGGCCGTCGCCTAGAAACTTTCCCGGTCGAAACCGTGAATGCGGCAAACGCGGGCGGCGATCCTCTCGAATTCGGAATTGTGATGGCTGCGGCTGCAGCTGCCATTTTCGTGCTGATAGAGATGGATCATCTCATGGGCCATGGTCGCCATCAGCAGGTCGGTGGATTTGACCACCCGGATCGAAACGCCGATCTCGTTCAGTTCCGGCTTGGTCTTGATGCGCCCGCGAAAATGGCCGAAACGGTCGCGCGCGCCCATCACCCGGAAAACGAGATTATCCGCGTGCGGAAGGTTCATCCGGCGAAAGGGCAAGGTGGCGCGCAGATATTCATAAGCGGTTTCCAGGCTTTCGGGGGTCAGATGCAGCCGTCCCGCGGCGCCGCCCGTGGCGCGCCCCTCTGTCATTCGCTTGCGCATGGGCAAATTTAGGCACAGCCGGGCGAGGTCCGCCAAGCGCCTTCATGAGCAAAATTTATAAAGTTTTTGTTCCCGCAACCCTTTGGGAAAAAGCCCGTTTGGGCTAGGATTTCCGCGGAAACCGAGGTGTTTATGGTTACCCTCCGCCGCCTGTTGCCGTTGCTGCTGCTTTTGCCCCTGGCGGGCTGTTTTTCCGACCAAAAAGAACAATTGGCCGTGTGCGAGGCGTCCGCCCCCAGGACGGGCGAAGGCCAGCCCTTCAAGGCAATCCAGAGTTGCATGGACCAGGCAGGCTATCGCTTCATCGGCTGGGACAGCGGCGTGGTCTGCGGCATGGCCGCCGTGGTCAAGGGCCAACCGACCAAGGATGGTAGCGATGCGCTCTGCTTCGAGCCCAAGGGCTGGCTGGCGCTCAAATTCTATCGCATCGAAGTGCCGACCCGGCATCCGCCCGCAAGCTGATCACGCTTTTTGGGCGAGCCGCGCCTCGATCCCCTCAAGGATGCTCCCGGCCATGCGCGCTCCAGTGAGACGACACGCGCATGAGCGGGAAAGTTCAGAAGCCGAAGCGGATACCGACGCGATATTGCCGTCCGATCGCATCATAGATGTCGTCGCGAACCGACGCGTCATAGGGCGTGGTGGCGTAGGTCGTGCCGGCGACCACCGGCGGCGGCGCGTTGAGGATATTGTCCATGGCGGCATAGATCTCCACCCCCGCCGCCCAGCGATAGGAAGAGCGCAAATCCAGATACGCCATGGCGGGCACATCATTGCGATCGACATTGAGCGCGCCCCAGCCGTGATTCAATTTCGCGGTGCCGATGAAGCGGCCCTGGATCGTGCCCTGCCATGCGTCCTGGCTGTAGGTCGCCGCCAGGGTGCCCCGGAATTTCGGCACACCGCGAACCGGGGAATCCGGGCCGATGGAGCCCGCATACTGCACGGTCTGGCCCTGGGCGGTCTGGGTCTGCGTATCGATATAATTGGCGATCAAATGCAGATCGATCGCGCCCGGCCCAACCGGCATCCGGTAATCGGCCTGAAAATCCAGTCCGGAAACCGCCTGGCGGTTGGCGTTGATGGGCTGGGTATTGACTTGCGATAAAGCGCCATTGGGGCCGGCGAATATCAGCTGCCCGCAGAACATCTGGTTGCCCGCCGCGCACTGGGCCACGACGTTGCTGAAGCCGATGGTCGCGATCGCCTTGTTGATGCTGATCGAATACCAGTCGGCGGAAAGGCTGAGCCCTTCGACCCACCGCGGCGTAAGGATGATGCCGCCCGAAAGCGTGGTGGATTGCTCCGGCTTCAGGTTCGGATTGGCCTGCGAGAGATTGTAGATTTGCACATTCTTGCCGGTTTTCGGATCCGTGGCGTTGCCCAGCACGGAAAAACCGCCGCTGTAAAGCTCCTGAAGATCCGGAGCGCGGATATCGAACGACCAGGTGGTGCGAAGCCGGACATTCTCGTCGACCTGACTGGTCAACCCCAGCTTCCAGGTTTCGACCAGGCCGCTGGTGGAATAGCTGGTTATGCGTCCGGCGGAATTGAACTCCAGGGACTGCACGAAGCCGTCGCGGACCAGGGGCGCTTCCAGCTCGATGAAGCCTTCCTCGACATTGTACTGGCCGTGGAACCCCGAGAAATTTCCCACCGAAAATAATTTGGCCTGCGCCAGCGGATCGACGGTCACGCGTCCGCCTTCCTTGCGATATTCGCCGCCGAAGGCCACCG
>JAFKFF010000019.1:834-6025 GCA_017307315.1 Alphaproteobacteria bacterium | reverse complement strand
CGGCAGTGCAGCTATAGGTCACGCGGCTGGCGCCGCGCTGCAAGGTCAGGCTCGCATCCCGGCGGGCGAGAACGCTGATATGGGTGTTGGAGACTTGCTTTCCGTCCTGGTCGAGCGCCACCATGTTGGTGTTGCCATAGCCTTTTCCCAGAATGAAGGCGTGCCGGGAGTCGATCATGTTGATGTCGGCGATCGCAGGATTGCCGACATAGACGGTGGTCACCGATTTCGGGAAGGTG
This sequence comes from Alphaproteobacteria bacterium, assembly GCA_017307315.1. Classification (GTDB taxonomy): domain Bacteria; phylum Pseudomonadota; class Alphaproteobacteria; order Micropepsales; family Micropepsaceae; genus Rhizomicrobium. The sequence continues at coordinate 5,786 of JAFKFF010000019.1, read as the reverse complement.
ATGGTGCGCACTTCGTCCATGGCCACGGAAACGCCGGCGGCATGGGCGGGCGCGGTCGCAAGAAGCCCTGCGGCAATCAGAAGGGTGCGGCGCATGGCGGCGTTCCCGAAGAGTTTCGCGGCCAACTTAGCGTAGCGGGCTTAAGAGAAGCTTTAAGCTTTGCAAAGAGCGTCGGGTTCCAGGCGCGACCGGAAGAAATATCCGGCTTGGTAAACCAATTGCGGTTTTTAACCGTCGCATCGTGCGCAACCGCCCTTTTCCGTACCTAAGTGAAACAGAAGGCTCCATCAGGTTCTCTCGCGATTAAGCGGAAATTAAACGCCTCCCCCTATTCTCCACCCGGTCCTGCTGGGGCGAGCTTTCGTCAGGGTTGGGATGCTAGGGTGTCACTAAATTCGGAGAGACGTATGAACAAGCTGATTTCGCGTTTTGTGCGCGATGAGTCCGGCGCCACGGCCATCGAATATGGTCTGATCGCCGCCCTTATCGCCGTTGTCATCATCACCGTGTTGACCAACATCGGCACGAGCCTGAACACCAAGTTCGAAAAAGTCGCGTCCGGTCTGAAGTAAGGGGTTCGCAGGCGAGTATCAAAGCGGCCGCCCGAAAGGGCGGCCGTTCGTCTTCCGGATTTTCATGGTTGCGCAATTTTTCCTGCTGATGCTTCTGCCCGCGCTGCTGATCGCGGCTGCGGCATGGGATATTGCGAGCTTCACCATCCCCAACAGTCTGACCGGGACGATGGCGGTGCTCTTTCTTCCGTTCGCGCTGATATTGGGCATGCCGCTCGGTGCGTTCGGCCAGCATGTCCTGGCCGGACTGATCGCTCTTATCATCGGCTTTACCATGTTCGCTCGCAATTTCATTGGCGGTGGCGATGCCAAACTCTATGCCGGCATTGGCTTGTGGCTGGGCCTTCATGATCTGGTGGCTTACACCTTGATCGCCACCATTCTGGGCGGCCTTCTCACCTTGCTGCTGCTGGGCATGCGCCAGCTTCCGCTGCCCGCGGGATTGGCGCGGCAGGGCTGGCTTCTCAAGCTTCACGATACGCGGTCGGGCGTGCCTTATGGCGTGGCGCTGGCAGCCGGCGCCTTCATGATCCTGCCGCAGGCCGAGATCCTGCGCCTCGTCGCGGCCGGCTGAAATCCAGCGCGGCGATCGCGAAGTTCGTCAGCGATACGTTAAGCAAATTCTAAGTGGTTCGTGATCAACTCCGTCTCAAAGGGGAGCTGGATTTCATGAACACCAAGCGTCTCATCGTGCTCGGCGTGGCGGGCGTCATGGCGATCGTAGCCGCGCTTCTGGCGCGCGGCATGATGGGCGGCGGAACGCCGAATGTCGAAGCTCGAGTCGCGCCGCAGATGCCGATGAGCGATGTCTTGGTTGCCAGCGCCAATTTGCAGCCCGGTCAGGCGCTCGCCGCCGATCAGGTCCGCTGGCAGAAATGGCCGTCCTCTTCGGTCGACGCCAGCTTCATCACTCAGGACGTTGATGGCGGCGATGCTCAATCCGGGCATGCGGGCCATTTCCATCGCCATCAATCCGGATTCCTCCGCCGGCGGCTTCATCCTGCCCAACGACAGGGTTGATCTGATCCAGACGCGCAAGACCGACGGCAATCGCTCCAACGTCAACACCATCCTCACCGATGTTCGCGTGCTGGCGGTGGACCAGACCTTCAAGCAGGACAAGGACACCAAGACCGTGATCGGCAAGACCGCGACCTTGGAAGTGTCGCCGGCCCAGGCTGAACTGGTCGCCAAAGCGGAGAGCCAGGGAACATTGTCGCTGGCGCTGCGTCCGCTGGCGAATGCCGATACGGCGACGGCCGACAATGGACCGGTAGCGCGCCGATCCGGTGATGGCGAGGCCGGCGATCAGGTCGCGATCATTCGCTATGGCATCAGCCGCGAGGCCGCCACAGTGGTTCAGGGAGGAAAGCCCCAGTGAGAATTGCCATCAAGGCTTCCGCGCTTGCGTTCGCGGCGCTCCCGCTGGCCGCCGCCTTCGTCCCGGCCCAGGCGCTGACCCGGCCTGCCGTTTCCGACAAGGCGCTGCCTTCTGAAAGCGACGCCCGCGTCGTCCGGATCGAGACCGGAAACGGCCAGCCGGTGAACCAGCATCTGACCCTGGGGTTGAACAAGGCCGCCATCGTCGAATTGAGCAACGATGCCAAGGACGTCCTGGTTTCCAGCCCGGATATCGCCGACGCCATCATCAAGACGCCGCGGCGCATCTTCCTGCTGGGCACCAAGACCGGTCAGACCAACGCCTTCTTTTTTGATGGCCAAGGGCGCCAGGTCCTGTCGCTCGACATCCGGGTGGAGAAGGACGTCGCCGATCTGGCGGCGATGATCAAAACCAATCTTCCCAATTCGGCGATCAAGGTTGCGGCCTTGAATGACAATATCGTCCTGACCGGACGGGTCGCCAGCGCGCTCGAGGCCACCCGCGCCGCCGATCTGGCGGCCAGCTTCGCCGGCGATCCCAAGAAGATCGTCAATATGCTGTCGATTTCCGATGGCGAGCAGGTGATGCTCAAGGTCCATATCTCGGAAATGCAGCGCCAGATCGCCAAGCAGTTCGGCATCAACCTGTCGGGCGTGAAAGTCATCAACGGCACGCCGCTGGCCCTCTCCACTTCCAATCCCTTCGGCTTGATGGGCAATGCGCTGTCGGACCTGTCGGGTGGCCAGGTCGGGCAGGTTTGCAGTCCGACATCCACCGCGCTCAACCCCTTTGGCGCCCTGCAAGGCGGCGGCATCTGCAACGTCCAGAATAACGTCCAAGGCGCCTTGAAGGCCCTGGAGACGGTCGGTCTTCTGCACACTTTGGCCGAACCCAATCTCACCGCGGTGTCCGGCGAAACCGCCAAATTCCTGGCCGGCGGCGAATTCCCGGTTCCGGCCGGCCGCGACCAGCAGGGCAACGTCTCCATTCAATTCAAGCAGTTCGGCGTCGGCCTGGCCTTCACCCCGGTGGTGATGTCGAGCGGCCGCATCAGTCTTCAGGTTTCCACCGAAGTCAGCGAGCTCACCAACACCGGCGCCTTCACGCTCTCCGGCGTCAACGGCAATGGAACCGCGGTCACCATCCCGGCGCTGAATGTGCGCCGCGCCGAGACCACGGTCGAACTGCCCTCCGGCGGCAGCTTCGCCATCGCCGGGTTGATGCAGCACACCACCAAGCAGCAGATCGATGCGTTCCCGGGGGTCAAGGATCTTCCCGTCCTGGGCGCGCTGTTCCGCAGCCGCGACTTCCAGAATTCCGAGACCGAACTGGTGGTGATGATCACCGCCTATCTGGTCAATCCGGTGGCGGAGGCGCAGCTGGCGACGCCCAGCGACGGCTACATCACTCCGACCGATCCGGAAGCGCTTCTCCTGGGCCGCCTGAACACGGTCTACAAGAAAAGCGACAAGCCGCTCACGCCCCAGGCCGCCGCTCCGGTCGGTTTCGTCGTGCGCTAGGAGGCAATCATGCGCGAGATGACACAGAATCTGTTCCGCGGCCTCTGCCTGGCCGCCGTGCTTGCGGCGGGAAGCTGCACCGTGCCCTTCACCAAGGATGCGGACAATTTCGACGACCCCGCCGTCAACCACCCGCTCCTGGTCGAGCCGAGCTATCAATCGGTGAAACTTTCCTATGCCGGCGGCAATCTCGATCCCGCGGACGCCTCCAAGCTGGACAATTTCATTTCCGACTATCGCCTGCACGGCAACGGCAAGATCGCCATCAGCGTGCCGGGCGGCCCCGGCATGGAGCAGATCGCCACCTCTCTGGCCACCCAGATCAACGAGATGGGCGTCAGCCGCGACCGCATCCTGGTCGCCACGCGCGATGCGGCCGGCGATTCCAGGGTCGAGCTCAACTATATCAGCTACCAGGCGCATACCGCCGCTTGCGGCGACTGGAGCGAGAATCTCGCCTTCACCGCCGACAACAGGACCGCCGCCAATTTCGGCTGCGCCACCCAGCACAATATCGCCGCCATGGTCTCGGATCCGCGCGATCTGTTGGGACCGCGTCCGATGGACGGCGGCAATGCGGCCCGCCGCCGCGCCGTCATCGGCAATTACGAGGCCGGAAAAGCGACGGCGGCCGAAAAGTCCGCCGACCAGAAATCCACCATCAGCGATGTTGGCAACTGACAGGACGTAAGATGCCGAAGGACGACATGTCTGCGGAAACGTTTGGCGCCACGCCGCAAGAGCGGCCGGTGCCGCGCATTTCCATCCATGCCTTTTGCGAGTTTCCCGATTCCGGCGCCGCGCTCCAGCGCGCGGGCGCCGACCGCCGGCTGGCCAAGGCCCATCTGACGGTCCAGCTGGGCGGCATCGCCGCCGCCATCGAGTTCTATCATGGCCAGGTCACGCCCAATCTCTTGATCGTGGAAACGCGGTTGAGCGGCCAGGCGGCCTTGGACGAGCTCGACCGGCTGGCGGAAGTCTGCGATCCCGCCACCAAGGTGGTCGTGATCGGCCGGGTCAACGATGTGGAACTTTACCGCGACCTGATGCGCCGCGGCGCTTCGGAATATCTGGTGGCGCCGGTTTCGCCGCTGCAAGTGATTGAAGTGATTTCCGGCCTCTACCTCGATCCCGCGGCCAAGCCGGTGGGCAAGGTCATCGCCTTCGTCGGCGCCCGCGGCGGCGCAGGCGCCTCCACCATCGCCCACAATGTGGGCTGGTATATCGCCGAGGAACTCGCCATCAACACCACCATCGTGGATTTCGACCTGCCCTTCGGCACGGTGGGCCTGGATTTCAACGATGAGGCCGGGCAGGGCATCGCCGATGCGCTTTCGGCGCCGGAGCGGCTGGACGATGTGTTGCTGGACCGCCTCCTGATCAAGCGCGGCGAACATCTGTCGCTTTTCACTGCTCCCGCCATGCTGGACCGCGACTACGATCCGGTTCCTGAGGCTTACGAGGCGGTGGTCGACGCCA
>JAFKFF010000019.1:0-800 GCA_017307315.1 Alphaproteobacteria bacterium | reverse complement strand
TGGACCTGCCGCATGCCTGGACGCCCTGGATCAGGACCTGCCTGGTCGCCGCCGACGAGATCGTCGTGGTCGCCACGCCGGACCTTTCGTCCCTGCGCAACGCCAAGAACCTGATCGAGCTATTGCGCCATGCCCGGCCCAACGACACGCCGCCGCGCCTGGTCATCAACCAGGCCGGCATTCCCAAGCGGCCCGAAATTCCGGCCAAGGATTTCGCCGAAACGATGGGGGTGGAGCCGTCCGCCGTCCTGCCGTTCGACGCGGCCATTTTCGGGCAGGCGGGCAACAACGGCCAGATGGTTCTGGAGGTCGCGCCCAAGACGCCGGCTTCGGACAATCTTCGCCGCCTCGCCCGCACCCTCACCGGACGCGAGGCCGCTTCGGGCGGCGGGGAAAAATCCGCGAACTCGATCCTTTCCTTCCTGAAGAACCGGAAACGGGCGTAACCAAGCAGGCGTACCTCCATGTTCGGCAAGCGCAGCACCAGCGAGCCCGTCTTTCGCCCTCCGGTCGAGCCCGAAGCGCGCGCCCCCGTGCCGCCGCTGGCCGCGTCCGCACCGCCGAAAGTGGAAAAATCGGCGCCGCCGCCCGTGGCGCCATCGCCCAGGCCCGCGCCCAAACCCGCCGCCCGCGCGGCGGTCGACAACCGTTCCGAAGACTATTACCAGATCAAGTCCACCATCTTTAACGCCCTGATCGACACCATCGATCTGGCGCAGCTGGCGCAGCTCGACCCGGATTCGGCGCGCGAGGAAATTCGCGACATCGTCAACGAGATCATCTCAATCAAGGCGGTGGTG
>JAFKFF010000018.1 GCA_017307315.1 Alphaproteobacteria bacterium | reverse complement strand
AGGCCAGCTGTCAGTCGATGGGGGGTAAGAACAAGCGGGAGCATGCGGTTCTGCCCTTGAATTGGACAGCTGACCTAGTCCCCATCTCCATGAATTGCAATAATTCAGTGGAGAATAAATAGTTCAACACTAATACTAGAGAAAATTCGTAATTCGAGAGCAATTCCACCACCGCCACCCCGATCTTGTCGCCATGGATCTGGATCTCCCCCTTCGCCACCGGCTTGTCGTTGGCCAGGATGGTGACGGGATCGTCCTGATGGGAATCCAGCTCGATCACCGCGCCGCGCCCCATGCGCAGGAGCTGGTGCATGGGAATGACGGAACGGCCCAGCACCACGGAAATCTCAACTTTGATATTGTCGATGTTGGAAGCCATGGCGCATGCCTATATTGCGGTGAGCGGCAGCGAGCCTGCCGGATTATGGTTTCGGAAAGCTTAATTTGGACGCGTCCCTGAAAAGCCGCACGGACTGGAAAATCTCCGACGGGCTGGTCTCCTATCCAGAGGCCCTGTCGCTGATGGAGGACCGTGCCGCCCGGATCGCCGATGGCCGAGCGCGCGAGATGGTCTGGCTGCTGGAGCATCCGCCCATCTACACCGCGGGCACCAGCGCCAACGAGGCCGACCTGATCGATGCCCGCTTTCCGGTCTACCGCACCGGCCGCGGCGGCCAGTTCACGTATCACGGCCCCGGCCAGCGCGTCGGTTATGTCATGCTGAACCTGAAGGATCGCAAGCCCGACGTGCGCGCTTTCGTCCATGATCTGGAGCAATGGCTGATCGAGACTTTGGCGGAATTCAACGTCAAGGGCGAACGACGCGAAGGCCGGGTAGGCATCTGGGTGGCGCGAGGCGCGCGGGAAGACAAGATTGCGGCGCTGGGGGTGCGCATCCGGCGCTGGGTGACGTTTCACGGCGTGGCGTTGAATGTCGAGCCGGATCTATCCCACTTCAGCGGCATCGTGCCCTGCGGCGTGCGCCAGCATGGCGTCACCAGCCTGGCCGATCTGGGCATCCCCGCGACAATGGCGGATGTGGACGTGGCGCTGAAGCGGAGCTTCGCGAGAATCTTCGGCTAGAGCGTGGGTCTCTGCTGAAAGCCCTTTTCGGCCGGCGGTTCGCTATTGTGCAGATCGACGGCGCGGACGCGCGCGCCTTGCGGCCCTTGCGTCGCCGCGCTCACGAAATCCTCCACCGCCTTTGTCGGCCCGCTGACCAAAGCCTCGACCGACCCGTCGGAACGGTTGCGCACCCAGCCATCCAGCCTGTTGCGCATGGCCGCCATCAACAGGAAATTGCGGAAGCCGACGCCCTGGACGATGCCTTCGACGCGAACCCGTAGGGACGTGATCTCCTCGCTCACCGGAACTCCATTATCACATCGTCGCGGGCAAGATTGTCGCCCTTCTTGACCAGGATCTTGGCGATGACGCCGTCGCGCTCGGCGGACAGCACATTCTCCATCTTCATCGCCTCCACCACCGCCAGCGGCTCGCCGGCCTTTACTTCCTGGCCTGCCGCGACGGGCAAGGCCGTGACCAGACCGGGCATCGGACACAGAAGCAAGCGCGAGGTGTCGGGCGCTGGCTTTGCCAGCATCAGCTTCGCCAGGCGCGCGGCATGGGGCGAGCGCACGCTGACCAGAAGATCGCGCCCGCCCTGGACGAGACGATAGCCGCCCGCATGACGGGCGACCTGAAAGGCGGTTTCGCCGTTGCCGTGCTTCAGGATCAGCAGCGGACGTCCGGGAAACCAATCGACCACGGCTTCGAAGATCTTCCCGTCGATCGCCAGCCGCAGATTGCCCACCGCGAAATGCGCATCGCAGACCGCGACGTCGCGATCCTCCACGCTGGCGATGAAACTGTCGCCGATCTTGGCGCCGCCATTCATCGCCCCGCTGATCCGTCCGGCGCGCTGGGTCCGCATGAGCTTGGCGGCGACCGCGGCGGCCACGAACAGGGGCCGGTCGTTGTCCGGTAGCGGCGCGCCCTTGAAGCCCTGCGGAAATTCCTCGGCGATGAAGCCGGTGGTGAGGCGGCCTTGCCGGAACCGCTCATTGTGCATGATGGCGGCCAGGAACGGCACGTTATGGGCGATGCCCGCGATCTCGAACCGGTCCAGCGCGGCGGCCATGACATCGGCCGCTTCGCCGCGCGTGGGCGCATGGGTCGAAAGCTTGGCGATCATGGGATCGTAATAGACCGATATCTCGCTTCCCTCCGACACGCCGGTGTCGTTGCGGATGGTGGCGCCGTCCTTTACGCCTTCCCGCGGCGGACCGTAGCGGGTAAGCCGCCCGGTGGAGGGCAGGAACCCGCGATACGGATCTTCCGCATAAACACGCGCCTCGATCGCCCAGCCCTGCCGCTTCACGCCTTCTTGTGTCAGCGGCAGTTCCTCGCCCGCCGCCGAACGGATCATCAGCTCCACCAGATCGAGACCGGTGATCATCTCCGTCACCGGATGTTCGACCTGAAGGCGGGTATTCATTTCCAGGAAATAGAAATTTTTCACGCCATCGACGATGAACTCGACCGTGCCGGCGCTGTCATAGCCGACGACCTTGGCCAGCGCGACCGCCTGCGCGCCCATCGCGGCGCGGGTCTTTTCATCGAGGAACGGCGATGGCGCCTCTTCCAGCACTTTCTGGTGGCGACGCTGGATCGAACATTCCCGTTCGTTGAGATGGACGACATGGCCGTGGCGGTCGGCCATGATCTGGATTTCGATATGCCGTGGCTCGGTGACGAATTTCTCGACCAGCAGCCTGCCGTCGCCGAAGCTTGCTTGCGCCTCGTTGCGCGAGGACAAGATCGCCTGGGCCAATTCGCTTTCTCGGTGGACGCTGCGCAGTCCCTTGCCGCCGCCGCCGGCCGAGGCCTTGACCATCACCGGATAGCCGATCTCCTTCGCGATCTGTCTTGCATGGTTCTCGTCCTCGATCTCGCCCATGAAGCCGGGCACGGTCGAAACCCCAGCCGCTTTGGCCAGCTTCTTGGATTCGATCTTGTCGCCCATCGCGGCGATGGCCCGGGCGTTGGGACCGATGAAAGCGATGCCCGCCTTTCCCAGAGCGGCGGCAAAGGATTCCCGTTCCGAGAGAAACCCGTAGCCGGGATGAACGGCCTCGGCGCCGGTATCGCGCGCCGCCTGCACGATCCGCTCCATCTGAAGATAGGACTGGGCGGCGGGCGCGGGCCCCACATGCACCGCCTCGTCCGCCATTTCCACATGCAGGCCGTCCCGGTCCGCGTCCGAATAGACCGCCACAGTGGCGATACCCATGCGGCGGGCGGTTCGGATGATCCGGCAGGCGATCTCGCCGCGATTGGCGATCAGGATTTTTTGAAACAAGGAGGTGCCGCTCCCGCCCGGCGCAGGGTTCTTGTGATGCTTATCCGCCGATTCTAGGGGGTTGCGGAGTTTCGGTAAACCGCTGTACGCCCCTGACAATG
>JAFKFF010000017.1 GCA_017307315.1 Alphaproteobacteria bacterium | reverse complement strand
CAGCATCTCGAAGCGGCAGCCTTCCAGCGCCAGCCGAACCGCGAAATCCAGATCTTCCGCCGCGCGCAGCCTGGGATGATAGCGCACGCGGCGCGCCGTCTCGCGCTCCACCACGATGGTGATGGTGGGCACGAAGCCGCGCTCGCAGAGAAGATATTCGCCCATGTTTTCCAGCGGCCGGATGGCGCGGGGCGGGCGCAGGAATCTGTTGCCGTCGCCGCGGTCGCAGAGGACGCGGGCATAGCCGACCAAGTTCTCGCTTCCGTCCAGAAGCGCCTTCATCTTTTCCAGATGATGCGGCAGGAAGACATCGTCGGAATCGAGCGGCGCGATGAAGCGGCCTTGGGCGGCGTTGATGGCGGTGTTGCGCGCCATGCCGCCGCCCTGATTGTCCTGGCGCAGGAAGCGGATGCGCGCATCGCCGAGCCGTTCCACCACCGCGCGGGGATTGTCGGCGGAACCATCATCCACCACGATGATCTCGAAATCCTGGCAAGTCTGGGCCAGGACCGAACGCAGCGCCGCTTCCAGCGCCCACGCGCGGTTGAAGACCGGCACGATCACAGAGAAGAAGGGTGTGGCCATGGCTACGGGTGAGCCTAGGGCCGCAGGGTTAAGGAATTGTCTTGGGCTCGGTTGTACGGGGCCCTCAGGCTCGCCAGCATGACCAGGAACGCGAACCAGGCGCTGCTGTCGCTTTCCAGGAAATCCGTCTCCATGACATTGTGCGCCAGGACGAAAACGAAGAGGGCGAACAGCAGCGCCTTGAACTCTCTTTGCGCGGAATCCAACCGCCAGAACCGCCACAGCGGATCGGCGACGAGCGCCAGGAGCGCCAGCACAAGCCCGATGGCGCCGGTGGCGGCGAGAATCTGCAGATAGCCGCTATGGCTGTCGGCAATGGTTTCCACCCAATTGCCGCGCGCATAGTCATGCAGCGGCGATGGCGCGCCGGTATGGGCCATGGTGCCGAAGCCGGCGCCCAGATAAAAATGATCGCGCATATAGGCGAAAATCGCCTGCCAGATTTCGGCGCGGCCGGTGAAGCTTGCCGGGTCGTCCAGAAGTTGCGCCACCTGTTGCCAGTTTCCGATCAGAAGGGCGGTGCCCGCCGTCGCCGCCAGCAAGGCGCCGCAGAGGAAGATCGCCCGGCCAAGGCCGTCGCGCCAGGACACGCGATAGGCAAGTCCCGCGGCAAGGCAGAGAGGAAAGAGCGCCAGCGCGGTCTTGGAACGGGTCATCACCAAGAACCCGGTGGCCAAGATCACCACCAGCCAGCCGATCCAGTTGCCGTGCCCGTTGCGGGTGAAGAGAAACAACAGCGCCGTCAGGACGCATACCGCGCCCGCCGTGTTCTTCTGGGCATAAAGGCCGCGCCAGTCGCCCACCAGGCTGGGGTCGATCTCGCCGGGAAGATGCATGGCGGTTTCGACGAGCGGGATGGAAAGCCAGTTCACCGCCAGAATGACGGCGAGCGTTATCCGCCACAGCAGGAAGGCGCGGCCAGGGCCGATCAGATCGACGCTCAAAAGGGTGGAGATGACGACGATCGCGGCCAGTGTCGCGCGCCGGAAGGTGACGTCCGGAACGGCCGACCAGAAGACCGACAGAAAGCACCAGCCCAGCAGCAGCACCAGCAGCGGGGGAACGGCGCGCAGCATCCTGAAGCCTTGCCGCATCGCGCCCGCCACCAGGACGAGCGCAAAGGTGGAAAGAAAAAGCACCTGGCGCAGCATGTCGCCGGGCGCGGGCGCCGTCATGTTCACGGTGGTGGGCGAAGGCGGCGGCGCGAAAGGCGACAGCCCCACGAACAGGATCAGCAGCAGAAGAATGAAAGCGATTTCGGCGAAGAGGCTGCGCGGGGCTTGCCGCGCGGAGGAGTAATTTAAGGCAAGACCGTCATGCGCCATGGACCGCGGCATATTCGTTGTAGCGCAGGCCCGCCATCGCCGTGAGTTTGCCCACCGCCCGGCCGAAACGAACGAGCGGGCGGCGCCGGTGATTCGGGCTTAAGGCGAGGATGAGAGGCGCGCCGCAGCACCCAGCGAAGATCGTCGCGGACGGCGGGCACCTCGCCCAGCGCGCGGGCCTTGTCGGCCCAGCCGAAGCGCCAGCCGGCGCGCTTCAGACGCACGAAGAAATCCAGGTCCTCGCCGCCGGTGAGCGCGAAGGCCGGATCGAACCAGGGCGATGCGGTCTTTTCCAGCACCGGCCGGCGGATCAGAAGATTGCCGGCGCCTTCCAGAATCTCGACCGGACCGGTGGCATGGCGGATATCGGGGACCGGCTTGGGACGATCGCCCTTGTGCGCGAACAGGATCGAACCCTGCAGCACATCGGCACCGGTAATGCGTTGCGCCTCGAGGAATTCGCGGATCCAGCCCGGCTCCGGCCATTCGTCGTCGTCGATCATGGCGAGAAACTGCGCGTCGCTCTTGAGCGCTTCGGCCACCAGCCGGTTGCGGACCTGTGCGATGCCGCGCCTGTCTTCCAATCGCGCAATGGCGTCCAACAGCCGCGCCAGGCTTCGGGGCCGTTTGTAGGTGGGAATGGCGATCAGGACATGGTCCGTCATGACGCCTTCCGATCCCGCATCAGCCGGTGAAGTTTCCAGACGATGACGATTTCGCCGGTCAGGATCCCCAACAGGGACGCGATCGGCCCCATCGCCAGCAGAAAGGCCAGGGTGAGACAAAGGGAGATCGGGCCGGTGTGCAGGCCGATGCCGGCCAGCGCCTTGAACCGGCCGGCCGCCTGCAGGAAGGTCGCGGGCGGGGCGCGGAAGCAGCGCACCAGCATGATCGCGGCCGTGATGCCCGTGACCAGAACGATGTCGCCAAGCGGATAGCCCTTCTTGAGCAGAAGCTCCGGCGCGAAGGCGAGGATCGCGGCCGCCAGAGCCACCGTCGCCAGCCATATTGCGATCAACACAAACCGGAAATCCCGCATCATGCGGGAAAGGCGATCCGTTTTTCCGCTCGCCAGCGCCTTGGTCATGCGCGGCAGCTCCATGTCGGGCAGGGCGCTTTGCACCAGCGAGGCCGGGCGCATCAGAATCTGACCCACCGCCAGAAGCGCGAAGGGCCCGGGGCCGGACAGGAACGTCACCAGATAGGCCTGGGCGTTGACGGTGAGTTCGGAGAGAATGACCCCGGTCAGCGACCAGCGCGTCAGGTCGCGGAAAATGGCGCGATAGTCGTGCAGGCGCCCTGTTTTCAGCGCGGCGATCTGGTTTCGGAAGAATCCCATCCCAAACGGGGCGAGCCCGGTCAGGGCCGCCAGAAGAAGCAGCCCGGTCCCTTCGAGAAATTCCACCCGATGCAGGAGTTGCAGCGCTCCCAGGCCCACCACCAGAGTTCCGGCATAGGCGAGGTCGGACGCGATGGCGATTTTGGCCCGGCCCTGGACGAAAGCAAAGCTGCGGGCGAACCAGCGGAAGGTAAGCGCGGCGCCGAAACCCGCCAGCAGCAGCGACGGCAAGAGAGGCGCGCGCGTTAGGGCCAGGAATGCGAACACCGCCAAGCCCGCCAGCGCGGCGAAAGCCGGATTCATTTTCAGGCAGCTGGCTTCGGTGCGGGCGCGAATCTCAGCCGGTTCGCCCATCGCGGCGTTGATGGGCAGGACCAGCGATGCGCCCGCCATGCTCATGGCGAACGGCACGATCACGAGCACGAAAGAGAAAAGCCCGAATTCGGAGGCGGGCAGATTGCGGACGAAGATCAGCGAGGCAAGAAAATGCGCGCCCGATGTCGCCACCGGCCCTGCCGTGGTGAGGCCATAGCGCCAGAGATTGGCAAGCCAGGATGGAGCCTGCGCGGGCGGCGCAAGCGCGGAGCTGAGAGGGCGCGCCATGGTCAGGCGGCCGAGCGGGCGGGCGCCAGACCGGCGGGCATGGGCGTCGGCGTCGGCATCGACCGGGTGCGGGTCAGAAGAAGCAGCAGGGCGCGCGGATTGGTGCTGGCATAGCGCCAGAACAATCTTTTCGGGCTGCACCAGAGCCGGTGCAGCCATTCCAGCCCCGCCTTCTGCATCCAGCGCGGCGCGCGCCGGTAATCGCCGCTGACATAATTGAAGCAGCCGCCGCAGGTCACCAGCCAGCCGGCCCTGAGCCGGCTCTTGTTGCGCACCGCGAAGTCATATTCCAGCGGCACCGACAGGCCCGCCCAGATCACGTCGGGCCGGGTGATGTTGATCTCGTCGCAGACATCGTCTTCGTCCAGCAGCGAGAAATAGCCATGGCGGCGTCCCACGATCTGAAGGCCGGGATAGGTCTCGGCCAGGATGCGGGCCGCCTTTGCATTGGCTTCCTCGGTGGCGCCCAAAAGATAGAAGCGCAAGCCATTCTCAGCCGCGATTCCGGCGGCGTCGTGAATGAAATCGGTGGTGGCGCTGCGCTCGGGGATCGGCGTCGCGGTCAGAAGGCGCGAGGCGAAGACCGCGGCCTGGCCATCGGCATGGATAAGATCCGCGCTTTCGAAGATGCGGCGGAATTTCTCGTCCCTGGCGGCCAGCGCGATGGCATGGCCGTTGATCGCGAAGATCAGCTTGGGATGGTTCGGTTCCAGGCGCCGCGCTTCCAGGCAATCGGTCAGCATCAGGCGGGCCAGGGCCGGGCGCGACAGGCAGGCGGTCTTGATCCCGCCCACGATCACTTCGTCATAGGCGTCGTTGGCATGGCCGCGGGGCGGCTGGTGGGCTTCGAAGGCCGCGGGGATGGGAAGGAGCGAGCGCATCAGACCGCGTTCCGGCGCCGGAGCACTTCGACGGGCGTGCGCAGCAGGATCACAAGGTCCAGCCAGAGGCTTTGCCGCGCGACATAGGCAATGTCGAAATCGATCCGGGCCTGCATATCGGAAAGTTCCGGGGTGGCGCCGCGCGCACCGTTCACTTGCGCCCAGCCGGTGATGCCGGGCCGAACAAGCTGACGCAGCCGGTAACTGGCGATGCGGCTTGCGTAATAATCGTCATGGGCGAGCGCATGGGGGCGCGGTCCCACCAGCGACATGTCGCCCGCGATCACGTTCAAAAGCTGCGGCAATTCGTCGAGGCTGGAGCGGCGCAGGAAGCGGCCGATGCGGGTGATGCGCGCGTCGCCGGCGCACGCCTGAACGACATGCGCGCCATCCTCCAGCACATGCATGGAGCGGAATTTGAAAATGCCGAAAATCCTGCCGTGGCGGCCGGCGCGGCGCTGGCGGAAAAAGACCGGGCCGGGCGAGTCCAGCCTGATCGCGGCGGCAATGCCCAAGAGCAGCGGCAGAAGCATCGCCAGCGCCGTCAGCGCCAGGATCAGGTCCAAAAGCCGTTTGGAGGAGAGATCCAAGGCCGGGGACGTTCCCCGAGCCAGGCCAGCCCGGGCCGAGCCGGGGAAGGCCGCGCCCAGCGCGGAAAAGGACTCGTTCTGGATATTCACGGCGGGCCGGCAACAAAGGCTGCGAGCCCTTGGCTGCAGGAATGGGGCCAGCCCGGCCGCGGTCTTGCGCCTTTTTCCTGGCCCGATT
>JAFKFF010000016.1 GCA_017307315.1 Alphaproteobacteria bacterium | reverse complement strand
CCTTCGACATGGGTAATGTCGTCATCCTCGAAGCAGCGCAGCACATGCGCCACCGCATCGACTTCGCGGATATTGGCCAGGAACTGGTTGCCCAGTCCTTCGCCCTTGGAGGCGCCGCGCACCAGGCCCGCGATGTCGACGAAGGTGATGCGGGTGGGAATGATCTCGGCCGAGCCGGCGATCTTGGCCAATGTGTCCAGGCGCGGATCGGGCACCGCGACATCGCCCACATTGGGCTCGATGGTGCAGAAGGGATAATTGGCCGCCTGCGCCGCCGCGGTCTGCGTCAGGGCGTTGAAGAGCGTGGACTTGCCGACATTGGGCAGCCCGACGATGCCGCATTTGAATCCCATTATTCGTCTTCTTTCTTCTGTTCCGGCTTTTTGTTTTGCTTTTCAGGCCTGGGCGGCTGGGTCAACAGAGCCACGCGCGACATGAAGCCCGCATCGTCGTCCTTGGCCAGCAGCGGCGCGGACGCGACCATCGCCTCCACAAGCGGCTTCAGCCAGCCGATGTCTTCCTTGGAGAAATTCTGCAACACATGGCCGGCGACCAGCGATTTCTCGCCGGGATGGCCGACGCCGATGCGCAACCGGCGATAGTTTGGGCCGAGCGCGGCGGTGATGGAGCGCAGGCCGTTCTGCCCGGCATCGCCCCCGCCGGTCTTCATCTTGATCTTGCCCGCGGCCAAGTCGATCTCGTCATGGATCACCAAGAGGGCTTTCAGCGGCAGCTTGAAGAAGCGCAAGGCCGCGCCCACGCTGACGCCGCTGTTGTTCATGTAGGTCTGGGGCTTCAGCAGATAGGTCTTGCGGCCCGCCAATTCGCCTTCCGAGAGGAAGCCTTCGAACTTGGCGCGCCAGGGCCCGAAGCGATGATGGGCGTGAATCGCGTCGACCAGGATGAAGCCGGCATTGTGCCGGTTGCGCGCATATTGCGTGCCCGGATTTCCGAGCCCAGCCATGAGAAGTGGCGCATCCATCCCGGAAACGCCTCCCCGGGCGCGTGCTTATTTCTTGGCGGGAGCGGCGGCCGGCGCGGCCTTGGCGGCGTCGCCAGCGGGCGCGGCAGCAGCGGCTTCGGCAGGGGCGGCTTCCGCGGCGGGGGCTGCGGCGGCCGCAGCAGCGGCACGCTGCTCTTCCAGCACGCTGGTGGGCGCGACGACGGAGCAGATGGTGAAGTCACGGCCACGGATGGTGGGCTTGACGCCTTCCGGCAGGTCGAGCGCGGAGATATGGATCGACTCGTTGATGTCCAGCTTGGAGACATCGACGATCACTTCGTTGGGAATGCGGTCGGCGGGGCAGACCAGTTCCATCTCGTGGCGCACGATGTTGAGCACGCCGCCCTTCTTCAGGCCGGGCGATTCGCCATGGCCGCGGAAGCGGACGGGAATTTCCAGGCGGACGGTGGCGCCTTCGGCCAGGCGCATGAAATCGACATGGACGGGACGATCGCTGACCGGATCGAGCTGCAGCTGGCGCGGGATCACGCGGGTCTTCTTGCCGGCGACGTCCAGCATCAGCAGGGTGGTGAGGAAGGAGCCCTTCTCGATGTGACGCTCCAGGGTGCGGGCATCGACATTGACGGTCTCCGGTTCGCCCGTGCCGCCATAGATGATACCGGGGATCAGGCCCTTGCTGCGCGCCTGGTAAGACGGGCCCTTGCCGCGACCTTCGCGCGCTTCCGCCTTAAGTTCTTGAACTTGCGCCATTTTCCTGATCCTTCGCCGCCCGGAAAAGCCCTGATGGGCCCCCGAAAGGCGTGGCTTTTAGCGGATGAAGGCAAGCCGCGCAACCGGGGCAAATGCCCCTGTCAGACCGGCGCAAGGCCTTCCTGTTCCAGGGCCTTTTGCACCGCCGGCCGGGCCTGCATGCGGGCGCGGTGCGCCGCCAGTTTGGGGAAGCGGGCGATGCCGCCGGCACCCTCCCGGTCGAGCCAGCGGGTGAAGACATAAAGATAGGGGTCGGAGACGGTGTATTGGCCGCCATGGACCCATTCGCGCCCATCCGCGAACCGGTCTTCCACCAGCTGGAACTGGGTGCCCAGATTTCCCGCCACCTTGGCGCCCATCTCGGCCTTGGCGGCGTCGCTGTCGGCATAGCGCTCGGGCCGGAAGAGATGGGCATAGGTGATGTGAATGGTCGAAGCCAGATAGGTGTTGAAGGATTGCATCTCGAAAAAGGCGAACATGTCCGCCGGCGCCAGGTCGGCCTTGGGGAAGCTTCGGGCGATGAAACCCAGCAGCACCGGCACTTCGGTCAGGATGCCGTGCTCGGTGGCCAGCGCCGGGACCCGCCCCTTGGGATTGACGGAAAGGTAAGCGGGTTCGCGCTGCTCGCCGGCCTTGGTGTCCACCAGAATGGCTTCATAGTCCGCGCCGGCTTCCTCGAGCGCGATATGCGGCGCCAGGGAACAGGCATTGGGGGCATAGAACAGTTTCAGCATCCGGGCCTCCTGAAAGGTGCCGGACCTTAACGGCGCAAGGGCCCACCTTAAAGCCCGAAGGCCATGCTGATGGAGACGAACTGATCCTCGCCGCGCTGGCCCCGGAATTCGGCGGTACGGTGGGTGAAGCTGCCGATCAGCCGCGCGCCCGGCAGAAGCAGGGCCGCGCCGGCATTGAAGTCGCCGACCAGGCCTTCGCGCATGACGCTGCGGCTGTCGCCGAAGCTGTTGCCGTCCAGGAAGATGTTGCGCGCGATGGCGCGGCCTTCCAGCCCCGCGAACAGATACCAGGAAAAGGCGCCGGGATGCTGGAAATCGCTGCCCGTGAGCGCGGGCGCGATGCGCGGCGGCCCCCAATCGGCGGTCAGGCCCTGTCCGATGCGCAGCATGCCGCCCGCTCCGGCATAGTCATAAATATTGCCCAGCGAGAGATTCGCCTCGGGCAGAATCTCCATTTCCAGCGGACCCTCGGCGAGGTTGACGCGCCAGATGCGCTGCTGCGTCAGGATCACGCCCGGCTCGTTGCGCAGCTGATAATGCCAGCCATTGGGATGCAGCGTTCCCGGTATGCCCAGCGAATGCCAGGATTCCTGAAGATCGCCCGCCAGGGACATCGGTCCCACCACGCCGAGCGTGGCTTCGACGCGGTCCAGGGACGTGCCGTTGTCGCGATAAAGCCGCGCCCCGCCATAAAGCCAGCCGGCATAGGGCCGGTCATTCAGGGAAGGATTGCGGGCATAGATGTCTTCCGGCGTGAACATGCTCTGGCCGAAGAAATAGCCTTCGCGCCAGGTCGCATCGGGGCTACCCGCCAGCATCACCCCTTCCAGGGCGCGCGTCAGGCCGTCGGCGCGGGTCTGCGGCGTGCCGGTCCAGGAGAAATAGACGCCGTTGGTGTAATGCCGGTCGATCCCGTCGATGAAGGAATCATTGTCCAGGGTGGCGACCAGGCTGGGGCGTTCGGACGCGCAGGCCGGCGCGGCGAGGGCGAGAAACGCCCCCGTCAGCAAAGCAAGTCTCATGATGAAACGTC
>JAFKFF010000015.1 GCA_017307315.1 Alphaproteobacteria bacterium | reverse complement strand
CGATTATCGTCGATAAATTCCTTCAGCCGTCCAAAGGCACTCTTGAGCGTTATGCCCCGATCATCAGAATTCATCAGACCGGCCATCCGTCACCTCCAATAGTCGGGGTTTCAAAAAGGATTTGAGGTAGGGCGCTTATTGTAGCACCCTTGTGGTGCCTAAAGATTTGGACGCCCCATCCAGATCGACCGAATCCCCAAAATGCTAGGAAATATGACGCCTCGAGACAGGCTCGGACCGCTGGCCAACCAATTAGCCATTTTCAAAAGCACCGCCCCCTAAAACCATTCTGGGGGCGCTGGTGGCTAAAACCTGCCACTAGGCTTGTCTGTGAATCGTTACGGCCCAGCTGAGCCTCGCTTGCTGGGATTTCCGAAGTCAGCGCCAAGCCCGGGATACTCCCGAGATACTCACGGATGGCACAAAATAGGAACGGTAAACCTGAAGGAAAGATGGTCGGAGAGAGAGGATTCGAACCTCCGGCCCCTACGTCCCGAACGTAGTGCTCTACCAGGCTGAGCTACTCTCCGACAGTTTCGAGGGCCTTCGGGGCTATCTCGCGGGAGCGCCCTTATAGCGATGCCCCCCTGGGGCCGCAACCGAGCAAAAATGCCGATATTCGGGAGGGGTTGGGCGGCATTTTCGGCATTTTCGCCGCGTTGAAAGCGGGCCCCCCCCTCTATATGGTCCCGGCCCTGACCACAGCTTGGGGCGTCGCCAAGTGGTAAGGCACTGGATTTTGATTCCAGCATTCGAAGGTTCGATCCCTTCCGCCCCAGCCATCCGTCCAACGGAGACGTTCCGATGCCGAAGGCCTATTGGATTGCCACCTATCGCGCCGTTCACGATCCGGCGAAGATGGCCAAATATGCGGTGCTGGCGGTGCCCGCGATCACGGCCGGCGGCGGCAAGTTCCTGGCCCGCAGCGAAGCGGCGCATGCCTATGAAGCAGGCCTCAAGGCGCGCACCGTCCTGATCGAATTCCCCAGCGTCGCCGCGGCCGCGGCGACGCACGACAGCCCGGCCTATCAGGACGCTTTGGCAGCCCTCGATGGCGGGGCGGAGCGCGAGATCCGCATCGTCGAAGCCGTGGAATAGCCGACGCCGGCTATTGCGCCAGGGTCTCGATCATCATCGTGTCGATGGTGAAGGAGCCGTCGTCCTTGATGGCGAAATGCCGGCGCACCTCGTCCGGTGCCGCTTTTTGCAGCGCGCGGATCGCCTCTGCGAATACCGGCGGCGTACGCATGCGCGCGATCCAGCTTTGATAGTCCAGATGGAGCCGCCAGGTGCGCACGCTTTTCGCCGCCAGCCCGGCGCGGACCAACGCCGCCGACCATTCCGCCAGCGTGTAATTGCGCACGTGAGAGGTATCGCGCAGCAGTTCCACCGACTGCAGATGGGTGTCGAGCAGCGCCTCGCCGGGGGTGAAGACATCCATCAGGATCACCGGGGCGCCAGGCTTGGCGACGCGGCGGGCTTCCCTCAGGCCGCCTTCGAAGCCGCGCCAGTGATGCGCCGAATAGCGGCTGACGATGAAATCGAAACTGGAATCGGCAAAAGGCAGCTTGTCCACCGAAGCACGGTGGGTGGCGATGTTAGTCAACCCTTTGGCCTTGGCGCTTTGCGCCACCGCCGCCAGCATGTCGGCCGACAGGTCCACCGCCGCCACGTCCCCGCCATGGCGCGCCAGCAGATAGGCGACATGGCCACCGCCGGTTCCCAGATCCAGCGCGCGGCCGGGAGCGGCCTGTCCGATCAAGGCTTCCAGCGCGGCGAGATCTTCGCCGGCCGCATGCACGGCGCTTTCGACATAAGCATTGGCGCGCGGCCCGAACTGACCGGTCACCAGCGCATCATGAGCCTTGGACATGGCCTGCTCCCTGGGTGTCTTCTTTGCGGGCGGGAGTTTGCGCTTCCATTAGCATAGTACAATATTGATCTTTATCCTGGTATAATTATTGCCATGGCTGCGGAAGATCAGAGACGGCTCCTGGGCGCTTTCGTGCGCGCGCACCGCGAACGCCTGCCGCCAGCGGGGCCAAGCCTGCGCCGCCGGACGCCCGGTCTTCGGCGCGAAGAACTGGCTGTCCAGGCCGGCATCAGCGTGACCTGGTGCACCTGGATCGAGCAGGGCCGCGACGTGAAAGCCTCGCCCCAGGCGCTGTCCCGGCTCGCCCATGCCTTGAAGCTCGCGCGCGCCGAGCGCGCCTATCTGTTCGAACTATCCGGCATCCGCGATCCCGAGCATCTGCCCATCGGCGATCCCGCCGACGCCCCAGCATCGCTGACCGCCGCCGTCGACGCGGTCGCCCATCCCGCTTATGGCCTGGACCGGTTGTGGAATGCCTGCTGCTGGAACGAGGCCGCCGCGCGCCTCTTCCGGGACTGGCTGGGAGAAGGCCGCTCGCGCAATCTGCTCGCCTTCGTCTTTCTCGATCGGGCGGCAAGGGCGCTCATTCCTGATTGGCAGGACCGCGCCGCCCGCCTCCTTGCGGAATTCCGCAGCGATTATGGCCACAGCGCCGCCGATGCCCGGGCCCGGGACCTGGTGGACCGGCTCAGGACGGAAAGCCCTTTCTTCCGCCGCATCTGGGACGCGCAGGCGGTGCTGGAGCGCGAAGGTGGCCTTCGCAGCTTCAACCACTCGACGGACGGGCTGTTGCGTTTTGCCCAGCACACTTTCGCGCCGTCGGACCGCCCGGGCTACAAGCTGGTGCTGCTGATCCCGGCCTAACGCTTCAGCGCGTTTTCCAGCTGAGTCTTGGTCATCTTGGAACGGTTGGGAATGCCCGCTCTCCTGGCGCGCTTATAGAGCGCGGCTTTGGTCTCGCCGCCCCGCACGCGGGCGCGCGCGGCCCGCTTTCCCGCGGCCGTGCGGCGGCGGGCATTCTTGCCGCCCTGGACGCGGGTACTCGCGCGCTTGCCTCGAGCGCCGATATGGGCGCGACCTTCGCGTGCCTGCTGGCCGGTACGGCCGGACGCTTCCTTGCGCTCGGACCGGGCGCGATTGCTGCGATTCTTGCGCTTGCTGTCATATTTCGAAGCGCCCGCTTCGCGGAGCGCGATGGCGACCGCCTGCTTGCGGCTCTTCACCTTGCCGCCCTTGCCGCCGCGCCCGCTCTTGAGCTCGCCATGCTTGAACTCATGCATCACGCGGCCTTCGGTGCGTCTTTGCCTGGGTGTCGCTTTTGCCATGGAAACCTCCTGCTAGAAGGCAAACGTCCCTGACGATTCCGCGTTCCTCCGGCCGGCCACCCGGCTGATCTTTACGCTCTCGCGAACAAAGCCGATATGCCATCGCTGCGGCGCTGAAGGCTTAGACTCTCCGCCGCTTCGCGCGGTATGAATTTTCCGCCTTCCAGAGGAAGTTCCTGATGCGCCAGGTTACCCATTACATTGACGGCCATGCGTTTGCGGGGGATGGCGGGCGCCGTGGCGATGTGTTCAATCCTGCGACGGGGGAGATCGAGGCGCAGGTGGCGCTGGCGTCGGCCGCCGATCTGGA
>JAFKFF010000014.1 GCA_017307315.1 Alphaproteobacteria bacterium | reverse complement strand
GGGCGCGCCCGGCATCAGCTCGGGCACCGCCCTTCAGGAGATGGACAAGATCTTCAAGAAGCTGCCCCAGGGCATCGGCTACGAACTGACGGGCCTGTCCTTCCAGGAGCAGCAGTCCGGCGCCCAGGCGCCCGCGCTCTATGCGCTGTCGATCCTGATCATCTATCTCTGCCTAGCCGCGCTCTATGAAAGCTGGGCGATCCCGCTTTCGGTGATGCTGGTCATCCCCTTGGGCGTGATCGGCGCGCTGGCCGCCGCGAGCATGAGAGGCCTGTTCAACGACATCTACTTCCAGGTCGGGCTTCTCACCACCATCGGCCTGTCCGCCAAGAACGCGATCCTGATCGTGGAGTTCGCGGTGGATGCCGAGAAGAAGGGCATGACGGCACGCCAGGCGGCGCTGGAAGCGGCGCGGCTACGCTTGCGCCCGATCCTGATGACCTCCATTGCCTTCATCGCGGGCGTTTTCCCGCTGGCGGTGGCGTCGGGCGCAGGCGCGGGCAGCCAGAACGACATCGGCACGGGCGTGATCGGCGGCATGCTGACCGCCACGATCCTGGCGATCTTCTTCGTGCCGGTCTTCTTCCAGCTCATCAACCGGGGTCTTCAGCACCACGAATAGCGGCGAGCCGATACGGCTCACCCGCAACAGTGTCGCAAAAGTGCAAAGGTTGACATCAACCTGTATCGCCGCTTGAATGCGCCGCGAGAGGTGATCCATGGACCATCCGGTCGTCAGCCGCGAAGAATGGCTGAAAGCGCGCAAGGCGCTTCTGCTCAAGGAAAAAGAGGAAACCCATTTGCGCGACGCGGTTCGCGCCGCCAGGCAGGCCCTGCCCTGGGTCCGCGTCGAAAAAGAGTATCGCTTCGAGACGCCGATGGGCCGCAACAGCCTCTCCGATCTGTTCGACGGGCGCAGCCAGTTGATGGTTTATCACTTCATGCTGGGACCCGGCTGGAAGGCCGGCTGTCCCGGTTGCTCGTTCCTGTCCGATCATGTCGATGGCGCACTGCCCCACCTGAACAATCACGATGTGACATGGACCGCGGTTTCCCGCGCGCCGTTGAATGAGATCGAGGCTTACAAGGCGCGCATGGGTTGGAAATTTCCCTGGGCCTCGTCCTTCGGCGAGGATTTCAACTACGACTATCATGTCTCCTTCACCAAGGAGCAGATGGCCCAGGCTTCGGTGGATTATAATTTCCGGCAGACGCCGTCGGAGCGGGCGAACGACGAACTTCACGGCCTCAGCGCCTTCTTCCGGAACAAGCGGGGCGAGGTTTTTCACACCTATTCCAGCTATGCCCGCGGCGCCGAGGAAGTCATGAGTACCCTGATGATCCTGGACCGCGCCCCGCTGGGCCGAAACGAAACCGGCACGTTGAGCTTTGTCCGCCGGCACGACGAATATCAAAACGCCGCGGAATAGAGCGAAAGGAACCGAACATGGCGGGCCAATTCTTCTGGCATGAGCTCATCACCAGCGACGCGAAGGCCGCGGCGAAATTCTATGGCGATGTGGTGGGCTGGGTCGCGAAGGATTCCGGCGTTCCGGGCCACGAATACACGCTGTTCCATGTCGGTGACCGCGCCGTGGGCGGCATGCTGGCGATCACGCCCGACATGGCCAGCCATGGGGCGCGGCCGGGATGGCTGGGATATATCTCCGTCGATGACGTGGATGGCACAGCCGCGAAGATCCGCGAATTGGGCGGCGCCATTCATATCGCGCCTATGGAAGTCCCCAATGTCATTCGCTTCACCATGGGCGCGGACCCGCAAGGCGCGGTTTTCTATGCCGCCAAGGGGCTGGTTGCGAACGCCCCGGCTCCCTTGCCGATAGGCACGCCGGGCACGGTCGGCTGGAACGAGTTGATGGCATCGGACGGCCAAACCGCGTTTGTCTTTTACGAAAAGCTGTTCGGCTGGACCAAGGATCAGGCGATCGATATGGGCCCGATGGGCACCTATCAATTGTTCGCAGCGGGCGGCCCCGCCATCGGCGCCATGATGACCAAACCGGCGGCGATCCCCGTGCCCTTCTGGGGCTATTATTTCAATGTCCCGTCCATCGATGCGGGCACCGAAAAGATCAAGGCCGGCGGCGGGCGTATCCTGAACGGCCCCATGGAAGTGCCTGGCGGACAATGGGTGGTGCAGGCCATGGACCCGCAAGGCGCCGCATTCAACCTGGTGGCGCCGAAGCGCTAAAGGCGGGCAGGACCCGGCCGGCAATGCGGGCGCAATGCACGGGCCGCGACCTGCCGCGTCGCGACATTGAGCCGGTTGAAGACATTGGCGAGCGAAGCGGTCTTCCAAAGGTCGCAATCACGGCGAACCTGCTATGAAGGACGTTTCCACGATTCTCCGTACTGACGCCGATGACCGCCACTGCCCGCGAAATCCTCAAGACCGTCTACGGATATGACGCGTTCAGGGGCCTGCAAGCGCGTATCGTCGAGCATGTCATTGGCGGCAACAACGCCTTCGTGCTGATGCCGACGGGCGGCGGAAAGTCGCTCTACTACCAGATTCCAGCCATCGTCCGGCCCGGCATGGGTCTCGTCGTGTCGCCCCTGCTGGCGCTGATGGCCGATCAGGTCACGGCCTTGCGGCAAGCAGGCGTAAGAGCGGCCGCCCTCAATTCAGACTTGACCGCCGGCGAACGGCACGTGCTGTGGCGCGACATCCATGACGGCAATCTTGATCTGCTCTATGCCGCGCCCGAGACGCTGCTGCGCCAGGACGTGCTGGACCGGCTCGGCAAAACGCAGCTGTCGCTGATCGCGATCGACGAGGCGCATTGCCTGTCACAATGGGGACACGACTTCCGCCCCTCCTACCGCCAGCTCGACGCGCTTATCCGTCAATTTCCCGGCACGCCGCGCATGGCGCTGACAGCGACGGCCGATGGGCCGACGCGCGCGGAAATCCTGTTGCATCTCGACATCGCCGAAAACGACGCCTTCATCGCCGGTTTCGACCGGCCCAACATCCGCTATGCGATCGAGGAAAAGGACAGTCCTCGCGCGCAGCTCAAGGGCTTCCTGAAGCGGCACGAGGGCGAGAGCGGCATCGTCTACTGCTTGTCGAAACGGAAGACGGAGGAAACCGCCGCCTGGCTGCGCGAGCAGGGCTATGACGCGCTCGCCTATCACGCGGGGATGGACAAGACGGCGCGCGAGGCCAGCCAGCGGCGCTTCCAGCGCGGAGAAGCCATCATCATGGTCGCGACCATCGCCTTCGGCATGGGGATCGACAAGCCGGATGTGCGCTTCGTCGCCCATATCGACCTGCCGGGCAGCATCGAGGCGTATTATCAGGAGACCGGCCGCGCGGGGCGCGACGGCCTGCCGGCCGACACGCTGATGCTTTACGGCCCCGAGGACGTCGCGTTGCGCAGCCGCTTCATCGAGCAATCGGACACGCCCGACCCGCGCAAGCGCATGGAGCGCCAGAAGCTCGACTCGCTGCTGGGGCTGGCCGAGACGGCGGGCTGCCGCCGGCAGGTGCTG
>JAFKFF010000013.1 GCA_017307315.1 Alphaproteobacteria bacterium | reverse complement strand
GGCCTTGGGGATGTTGCCCGGCCCGTCCAGCCCGCCGCCGATGGGAATGAAATCGACCAGATCGGTGATGTTCTCGCGCGTATAGCTCAACACCAGCGCGCCCTTGTCCCAGAAATGATATTCGAAATCGCCTTCGAACTGCCAGCGCTGGTCGGGCTTGAGCCCCAGATTGCCGGCGCTGACGCCGTTGGAGGAAAAATTGCTGGAAGCGATGAAATTGTCGAAATCGAGTTGGCCCACCACGCGTTCGGCCCGGGCGCGCAGCTGCATCTGGGGCAGCGGCGACCAACTGACAAGAACGCGCGGCTTGACGAAGGAAAATTCGCGCGACGGCACCCCTTGCGCGGAGATGGCGGAGAATTCCAGGCGCGCGCCCGCCTCCAGCGACCAGTCGGGCGCGAAGGCCCAGTTGGCCTTGAGGCTGGCTTCGCCGCGCTTCTCGTTGACCTTGGGATCGGCTGCCGGCAGCGCGATCAGCGCGCCGCCGGACACGAAGCTGGAATGGCCCTCCAGCGTGTTGTAGTCCCCTTCCAGCCCGCCTTCGAGCATCAGCGTCCGGGACGGAGTATATCGCACCGTGCCGCGCAGAATGCTTTCGCCGGTGTCGCTGACCGACGTGAAGATCTGATTGGCGGTGCCGGACAGCGAGGCGTTGAAATATTCGTCGCGTTGCAGCCGTTGCAGCCCCACCAGGGTCAGTTCCAGCGGACCGGAAATGCGATCCCAGTTGGCGCCCGCCTCGGCGCTGCGAATCATATGGTTGTAGGGAAAGCGGGCGGCGCCGGGCGCGTCATAGAACACCGCGCTGTTGTAGGTGGTCTGCCGCAAGGTGAGGTTGGCGGTGAAGGCGCCTTCCCAGAGCGGGCGCGCCAGCGAGGCGTTGAGGCCCCAACCCGTCTTTTCCGCGCCCCGGTGATGGGAGGCATCGACCAGCGGCGGCTGCCCGATGACTGTCAAGGTGCGCGTGCCGTTGCCGGCGGAATCGTCGTCGTTCTCGTTGATCCGCGACAACATCAGGTCATAGCTGCTTTCGCCGACGCGGCTGAGAAGCTCCAGGCTGGCGCCCGGCCCCTGATGGCCGTCGCCATAGATCGTGTCCGTCAACGTGGCGATGACATGGGTCTCGTCGCTTCGCTTCAGGACCACATTGGCGACCACCGTCTGGCCCTGCATGTCGATGCCGGGCGCGCCGCCGCGAATGACGTCGATGCGCTCCACCCGCGCGCGGGGAATGCGGTCCAGAACCGCGCTCAGCATGTCGGTCTTGGCGCTGGGACGCACGCCGTCGATCAGGACATTGCCGCTGGCGGCCCCGAAACCGCGCTTGGTGGTGTCGGTATCGATGAAGACGAAGCCCGGCACGCGGGCGATCATGTCGCGCGCGGTGTTGAGTTCGATGCCATCGAAATAGCTGGCGGGATAGGCCAGCACCGCCCCTTCGTCGGCCGCCTTGGCCTCGGGCGTGCCGAGGCTGAAAACCATCAGGGTCGCCAAGGTCGCCATCAAGCATCTGAATATCAAAGACATTTTCTGCCTCCGCCTTGCCGTCTATTGGGCTCTACAAGGTACCTTGTGTAACAAGCTACCTTGCGTAGCAGAGAACTGCAAGGGTGGAGGCGGGACGCCGGCATGAAATTTTGAAAAGGCGGGCGCGCAGCCGCGCGCTTTCATCGCCTCGCCGCTCCGGCGCGTTCGCGGCGAGGAGCGGCAAAAGAGAAAGGCCGCGCCCCATCACGGGACACGGCCTTTCGCATTGTCGTCGTTCAAGGGTGCGCGATTAGGCGCGGACCCCGCAAGAAGCGAGAATCCAGCTCTGGGCACCCTGCACGGAATGACAATGAGACACTGGATCACCTCCTTTTCCTGATTGTTGCGGCATCGATATAGGAACCGCCGGATCGCTTGATAAGCCCCCGTGCCCATGAAATTCTTTCCATTGGAGACGTGTCCTGGAAAGCATTTCGACCGATTGCGTGATTGCCGGCGGCGGCCCTGCCGGAATGATGCTGGGCTATCTTCTGGCGCGGGCGGGCGTGGACGTGACGGTGCTGGAGAAGCACACCGACTTCCTGCGCGATTTCCGCGGCGACACGGTGCATCCCTCCACGCTTCAGGTCATGCACGAACTTGGGCTGCTGGAAAAATTCCTGAAACTGCCGCACACCCGCATCACCACCGCCAATATCCAGATCGGCGAGGCGCATTTCACCGTGGGCGATTTCACCCGCCTGCCCACGGTCTGCAAATTCATCGCCCTGATGCCGCAATGGGATTTTCTGGATTTCCTGGCGGACGAAGCCAGGTCCATTCCGAATTTCCACCTGATGATGGAAACCAAGGCCGAAGCCCTGCGCACGGAAAAATCGGTCGTAACCGGCTTGACCGCGCGCACCTCCAAAGGCGCCATCGCCATCAAGGCGGGCCTGACGGTGGCGGCGGACGGACGCCATTCCACCTTGCGCTTGCGCTCCGGTTTGACCGTGAAGGATCTGGGCGCGCCTTTCGATGTCCTGTGGCTGAGCCTTCCGGTGCGGCCCGGCGATCCCCAAGATCTGGTCGGCCGGGTGCAGGGCGGGCAATTGTTCGTGATGATCTACCGCACCGATTACTGGCAATGCGCCTATCTCATCCCCAAGGACGGCTTCGACACCATCCGGGCGGACGGGCTGGAGAAATTCCGCGCGCGCCTGAAGGAAGTTGCCGGCTTCGCGGCGGGACGCATCGACGGGGCGATCACCGATTTCGAGCAGGTCAGGCTTCTCACCGTGACCGTCAACCGCCTGGAGGAATGGGCCCGGCCCGGGCTCCTGTGCATCGGTGATGCCGCGCACGCCATGTCGCCGATCGGCGGCGTCGGCATCAATCTGGCGATTCAGGATGCGGTGGCGACGGCCAATCTTCTGGGGCCGCGCCTGCGCAAGGGCGCGCCCAATTTCGAAACCTTGAAAACCGTGCAGGCGCGGCGGGAATTTCCCACCAGGGTGATTCAAGCCTTTCAGGTCGCGGCGCAGAATCTGCTGCTGGCGCCGACCTTGCGCGCGACGCAAACGCCAAAACCGCCGCTTTTCGTCAAGCTGTTCGACCGGCTGCCCTGGCTGCGCCAATGGCCCGCCCGCTTCATCGGCATGGGCGTGCGGCCCGAGCATGTGACTCTGCAGAAAGCCCAATAGCCATCTGCGCGAGGGATTTTGCGGCGTGAGCAGGAGCGTCGCGCGGAGCGTGCGTTAGCACGTGAGCACGCGCGACAAACTCACGACGCAAAAGACCCGCGCAGCAGGAAGTTGGATCCCCTTTCCTCGCGGCTGGACGCCGCTCGCCGGGGATGCCATCGCGCAGGCGTGATGTCACATCTGCATCGTCCAGCCTTCCACGGCCATGGCCGCCTGGCGCACGGCCTCGGTCAAGGTCGGGTGCGAATGGCAGGTGCGCGCGATATCTTCCGAGGAGGCGCCGAACTCCAGCGCCAGCACGACTTCCGCCACCAGATTGCCGGCTTCGGGCCCGATGACATGGCAGCCCAGCACCTTGTCGGTCTTGGCGTCGGCGAGGATTTTCACAAAACCATCGGT
>JAFKFF010000012.1 GCA_017307315.1 Alphaproteobacteria bacterium | reverse complement strand
TGCTGGCCTCGCCGGAATTCGCCGGCGCGGCGGCGCGGGCGGGAGAGAATTACCGCATTCCCGCCGTGCGCGGCGTCTTCGCGATCGCGCCCGCCATGGTGCAGGAACTGGTGCCGGGAAGCCTTTCCAGGCTGGCAATGCCGGTGGCGATTCTTCTGGGCGATGCCGACAAGGTAGTGCCGCCTTCGACCAACGGCCTGGCGGCGGCGAAAGCCATCCCCGGCGCGCAATTGAAAGTGCTGCCGGGCGTGGGCCATTATGACTTCCTGGGCACCTGCACCGATGCGGGCAAGGCGGGCTCGCCGCTCTGCACCGCCACCGTGCCGCAAGATGAGACGCACAAGGCCGCCATCGACATGGCGCTGGCGTTTTTCGGCAAGACGCTGGGACGGCCATAGGCACAAAGAGGAAGCGGCCCCGGTTCTGCCGAACCGGAGCCGCTTCCCGACGCTCGCACCTTCAGGACTTACCAGCCGCGATAGCCGTGCGAATAGGCATCGTAGCGGTTGCCGTAATAGCGGCCGCGGTCATAGCGCCAGTCGCGATGGTCCCAGCCGCGATCGCGATAATAATAGTCGCGGTCGTGGTTGTTCTGCGAGGCCAGGATTGCGGCCAGCGCCAGGAAGCCGATGCCGGCGGCGACGGCGGCGCCGTTGCCATTGTCGTGGTGGCGATAGTCGCGCACCGGAACCGGACGGACCGGGGCCGCATTGGCGGCGGTGGCGACGGCGGTGCCCAGAAGCGACAAAGCCAAAACCGAAGCGATCAGACGTTTCATGGCCAACTCCTCACTCTTACTTCTTGGATGCCTCCGCATCCGGAAGGGATGCCGTTGCATCCTTGGCAAGGAGAATGCGCCTGGGGGGCTGTACGAAGTCTGGGGGCGGCGTTCATCGGGCATTCACGCAGGGTGGCTTTTTTGAGGCAAGGCCGGCCCATTTTCCGGCCCCGGAGGCGGATTTTTGCGCGCACCAAACGGTGGCGGCAGGCGCAAAAGCCTGTAGGCTTGGTGAAGCATTTCGAAAGGGGCACGCGCGATGTTGAAAAAATCCCTGATGATTCTGACGGCGGCCAGCCTGATGGCGAGCGCATCGGCCGAGGCGGCTTGGGCGCAGTCCAATTTCGGCGGACGCGGCGCATCTTCCTATGACGGCGGTTATACCGACGGCTATCGCCGGGGCTGGGAAGATTTTCGCATGAAGCGCAGCTATAACGACCGCGCCCCGCCGGGCGGCGGCGCCCCGCAATATCTGCCGAGCCGGGATGCTTCGCGCTCCAATTACGATCCGCGCATGGGCGGCGATACCGATCAGCGCTGGCGGCAGCAATATCAGCGCCAATACACCTACCAGGACGACAGCTTCTATCGCGAATGCCGGACCAAATCCGATCCCGGCGGCATCATCGCGGGCGCGTTGATCGGCGGATTGCTGGGCAATGCATTGGGCAAGAGCGGCGGCGCGACCATCGCGGGGGTGGTGGTGGGCGGCGTTGCGGGCGCGGCGCTGACGCGCAACATGGACTGCGAAGACCGCAGCTATGCCTACAACACCTATTATGACGGCTTCAATGCCGGGCGCACGGGCGTGCCCTATCAGTGGCGCAATCCGCGCAGCGGCAATTACGGCGAATTCCGCGTCAACGACTATTACAACGACCGCGTCGGATTCCGCTGCGCCAATTTCACCCAGCAGATTTTCATCAAGGGCCGGCCCCAGGCCGCCACCGGGCGCGCGTGCCAGCAGCCCGACGGCACCTGGGCCATCGTGGGTTGAGCCATGCGGAGGAGATTTTCCATGAAACGGATAGCGGTTCTCGGTCTCGCCATGGCGGTGTCGGTCGCCGCGCCCGCGCTGGCGCAGGATGCGGCGCTGGTGTTCGCCGCGCTGGACGCCAACAAGGACGGCAAGATCACGCAAGCCGAAGCGCAGAAGAATGCGGCGGTGGTGCAGATGTTCGGCCAGGCGGACAAGAACAAGGATGGCAGCCTGTCCAAGGACGAATTCCAGGCGGCGTTCGGGAGTGAGCAGCGACCCGCCGGAGGCGGGGCGAAATGATCCGGATGGATCATTTCGAGCTGCGAACGCCGCGAGCTTGGGCGAGCGGCAGGGCGACGCCGGAGGCGGGGCGAAATATGGTCCGGTGAACCATTTCGAGCGACGAGCGCCCGGAGCGTAAGCGGAGGGCAGGGCGACGCCGAAGGTGGCGAAAGTTGAAAAAAGGGCCACCCGCTCATCGCACGGGTGGCCCGGCCCGAAGACGCCTGGGGGGACTAACGAGCGGTTTTGACGTCTTCGGGCTTGACCGGGTTCTTGTAAGCGTTGCCGAAATGGGTGCGGATATAGTTCACCACATCCGCCACCTGCTGGTCGTCGAGCGCGCCGCCAAAGGCGGGCATGGATTTGAGGCCGCTCACCACCACGCTCAGTGGATAGCCCGGCTCCTCCAGCTTGGGATTTTTCGCCAACGCCGGATAATGGCCCGCCCCTTCCGCCCCGCGCCCGTCGGGCATGTGGCAGTCCTGGCAGATGCCTTTGTAGAGCGCCTCGCCGCCCTGTTGCGGCAGAAGGTTGCGACCCGCCTGGGCCATCGCGCCCGTGGCGGCGAGGGATAAGGCGGCGGCGAGGAAAAGCGTGGTCGTGGGTTTCATCGTGTCTCTCCCTCAGGCCGCCATGACGCGCTGGTGCAGGCGGGTGATGGCGTCGAGCGAGGAGAGCACCGAGCCTTCCTGCCAGGCCATCAGGCGCGAGCAATGCTCGCCCGCCAGCACGATGCGGTTGTCGACGGCGCACATATTTGCGTAATGCTTTTCGCGCAAGGCATCGTTCCACAGGCCCGAGCAGCCCAGGGTCCAGGGCACGCGGTGCCAGGCGACGGCGATGCCGCTCATGAATTCGGCGCGGTATTGCGGATGGATCTTGCTGCCTTGTTCCAGCGCCGCTTCGATCTGCTCTTTCGCCGACAGCGCCTCGAAATTGTAGACGCGCATGCCGCTGCGATAGACATAGGCGCCGAGTAGCACCGCCGGACCTTTCTCGAAAAAGCCGTGGCTGGGATAGGAGATGTTGAAGATCGGCTGGTCGGTATAGGTGTTGCCGCCATAGATATTGTCGTCTTCTTCCCAGAAGCGGCGCTTGAATTGCAGGCCCACCTTGACCGCCGGCAGATAGGGCAGGCTGTCGATGGCGGCGCGCATTTTGGGGCCGACATTCATCGGGATCTGGCTGAGGATGGAGACCGGAATGGTGTTGACGCACCAATCGGCCTTTTCGGTCTTGGGTGCGCCGCCGGTCTTGCTGTCGACATAGGTGACGGTGACGCCGGTCTCGTCCTGATGGATGTTCGTGACCTTGCAGTCATATTGGATGACGCCGTCCAGCAGCTTGCCGAAGGCCTTGCCGATTTCGCCCATGCCGCCCTTGGGCTGGAAAAGCTGGCCCTGGAAGTCCCATTGCTTGGGGAAATAGAGCGCGTTCCACAGGGTGGAATTGAACAGTTCCTTGCGCGGCATGATGTCGGAGGGCACGGGCCCGGCTTGGAGGCCGCCGCCGGGCGGAATGTCGTAGCCGCGGAAATCGCTGGAGGC
>JAFKFF010000090.1 GCA_017307315.1 Alphaproteobacteria bacterium | reverse complement strand
CAGCCGCTTCAGGCGCTGCAGCACGGGCACTTTGGGATTCTGGCAGAAATTCTCGAAGGCGGCGGAATTGAGCACCGGGGTGACGAAGCCCGCGAGCTGGCGCTTGTTCTCGATGCCGATGATGTTTTCCTCGACGAACAGAAGCCGTTCCAGCTTCTCGTCCGGCGCGCATTCGCTGATGTGGCTGCTCAGCGTTTCCTGCGTGACCAGCCGCTTGGAGCGCAAGGTGAAGGCCGCGATCAGGTCCTCATGGCTGAGGAATTTGCCCACGCCATAGACCACGCGGTTGGCAAGCCGGCGCAGCGCCGTCAATTCTTCCACCAGCGAATCGGGACGCAGGCGCTTGGCACTCTTGAATTCGGCGACGATGCGCCGGGCGATGGCGGTGCGCGCTTCCGGCAATTCGTCGGCGGCAAAGCGCGCCGCCAGCGCCGACAGGCCGCGATGGCCGGCGTCGGTCCCGCTCTTTCCCAAGAACAGCTCCACCAGCCGCGACATCGCTTCGGCCAGATTCTCGGCCCGCCCGATCAATTCATGCAGGGCGGTCGACGCGCTCAGCGCTTCGGCCAGGATCGCGTCGATGGACGACAGAACCAGGGTCCGGGCTTCGCCGGTCTGCGGCGCCTGGGCCAGGATTTCCAGAAGCGCCAGGATCTTCTCGTTCCAGCCCTCGGCATCCTTCAGATGCCGCGCCAGCGCGCCGTTGAAGAGATAGGCGGCATCGCCTTTTCCCGCCAGCTGCGCGGCCAGCTCGGCGAATTGGTCTGCGCGCGGATTGGGGAAGAGGCCTTTGCGCTGGTCGCGATAGACGCGCTGGGTCGCCTGGTCGATCAGTTCGTTCAGGTTCTTGACGATCTGCTGCACCGGCACCGTGCCGGAGGAGGCCTGCGCCACCGCGATCTTCTGCACGGCATGCTGATAGACCGTTCCGGTGGCCTCCAGCCTGTCCAGCATGTCGGCGCGGTGGATCAATTCGGTGATGGTGATCCGGTTGCGGGAAAGAAAATCGCCCAGAAGGCGCATCATGGTCTGGCGCGCGTGATAGGAATAAAGATCGTCGGGCTTGAAACAAGGCAGCGACGGCGGCGCGTCCTCCTGCGCCGGCGCCGTCTTCATCTTGTTGTGGCCGTCCTCGAAAATCTTCAGCGACAGGTAATCGCCGGTATCTTCGTCATAGGTCTCCTTGACCACCTTGACGCCGGTGGCTTTCTCCGACGCCATCATCTCCTGCGCCAGGCCAAGCGCCCGCTCGCGTTCGGACACCACTTCATGCAGGGTCCAGGTGCCGCGCGCGCCGGCGCGGCGAAAGACTTCGAAATGAACCTGACGCGCCATGAGCCCCCGGTGCCTGCGGGTGTCGGTCCCCGCGCGGAGCAAAGCTTGGCAAGCCCGCGTTGAAACCGGGTTAAGCTTTAGGGTATCCCGGCGTGGGCCCGCACGCCGCACAGGGGGCAGGCGGGATCGGGCGCCAGCGACACGGTGCGAAAGCGGGTCGAAAGCGTATCGGTAATCAAAATTTTACCGGCCAGGCCGTCGCCGATGCCCGTGATCTCCTTCAGCACTTCCAGCGCCTGCAGCGAGCCCATCACGCCGGCCGCCGCGCCCAGGACGCCGGTCTCCGAACAGCTGGGCACCGTGCCGATGGGCGGGGGCGCGGGAAACAGGCAGCGATAGCAAGGATAGGCACCGGTCTTGTCCCAGGCCTTGAAGGTGGCGAGCTGGCCGTCGAATTCGGTCACCGCCGCGAAGACCAGGGTCTTGCGCGCGGCATGGCAGGCGTCGTTGACCAGAAAGCGGGTTTCGAAATTGTCCGAGCCATCGGCGACGATATCGTAATCGGCGATCAGGGCGGCCACATTGGCGGCGGTCAGCCGGACGGGATGCACGCTCACCGCGACACCGGGATTGAGCGCATCCAGATGCGTTCGGGCCGCTTCCACCTTGAGCCGGCCGACATCGGCGGTGGTGAAAAGGATCTGGCGCTGCAGGTTGGACAGGCTGACCGCATCGTCGTCCACCAGGCCCAGATGGCCCACCCCGGCCGCGGCCAGATACAGCGCGCAAGGGCTTCCCAATCCGCCCGCGCCCACCACCAGCACCCGCGCGGCGCGGATTTTCGCCTGACCCGGACCGCCCACCTGCCGGAGCACGATGTGACGGGCATAGCGTTCCAGCTCTTCGTCATTCAGGGCCATGGGGCTGATGTAATGCCTCCCATCGCCCAGGAACAGGGGCGATTTTGTTTTACCGTGGCCTGGGCTAGCGTCTCGCGCGATGACGATTCAAGCCGTGTTCGACCGGGCGGTCGCGCTCCACAAGGAAGGCCGTCTGACGGAAGCGGACGGCCTCTATCGCCAGGTGCTGGCGCAGATGCCGGACGTCTTCGCGGTGCGCTACCGGTTGGCCACCCTGCTGTTTCAGCAGCAACGCCTGGCCGAAGCGCTGGCCGCCGCCGACGCGGCCCTGGCGCTCGATGCCGCGGCCGTCGATGCGCTGGTGCTCAAGGGCGCGGTACTGGCGGCAATGGGACGGCGCCTGGAAGCGCTGGCCGTTTTCGACAAGACGCTCTCGCTCAAGCCGGGCACGGTCCGGGCGCTCTACAATCGCGCCCTTCTGCTTCTGGAACTGGGCAAGCTTGCCGAAGCGGTGGAGGGGTTCGACCGTCTGCTGGCGTTGACGCCGGATTTCGCGCTGGGCTGGAGCAATCGCGGCGCGGCGTTGCAAGCGCTGGGCCGCCTCGCCGACGCGCTCGCCAGCTACGATCGTGCGGTTGCCCTCAAGCCCGGTGACGCCGCCGCCTGGCACAATCGCGGCATTGCCCTGCAATCGGTGGGACGGTTCGCGGAGGCGCTGGAAAGCGGCGATAAGACCCTGAAAATCGCACCGGACCATGCCGGCGGCTGGCAAGGGCGCGGCAGCGCGCTTGCGGGCCTGGAACAAAACGAAGAGGCGCTCGCGGCTTTCGACAAGGCGCTCGCATACCTGCCGGGCAATGCGGAAATCCTGCAGCAGCGCGCCATCCTCGTGAAAGGCCTGGAGATGCAGGGCGATGCGCTGGCACAAGGGGATGCCGCGCTCTGGTACAAACGCGCCAGCCGATTCCACGTCACCCAGCGTTTTGCCGATGCCCTGGACGCGCTGGACCGCGTGCTTGCCATGACCCCCGACGATTCACAGGCCCTGATGCTGAAGGGCGCGGTGTTGTGCGAAGCGCGCCGGGTGCCGGAAGGGCTTGCGGTCTATCGCCGTCACGCCGAACAGCATTGGGCGGATAGGCCGGTGTCGGAAGCCGGCGATCCGCCGCACAAGCAGCGCCACGACGAAGAACAGCGCGCCTGGCTGGCGGCGCGGGGCATCGCCGATCCGGCTTATCGGCTCGAAGCGGGCGCGCGGATCGACGGTCCCGCCGTCAATCCGGCCAATCGCGACGATGTCGCGCGGCGCTGGGCGCAAAGCGATCCCCAGATCGTGGTGATCGACAATCTCCTCACCGCGCCTGCGCTCGAAAACCTGCGCCGCTTCTGCTGGGGCTCGACCGTCTGGCGGCGGCCTTACGAAAAAGGCTATCTCGGCGCGGTGCCGGCACAGGGCTTTGCCTGTCCGCTGCTGGCCC
>JAFKFF010000089.1 GCA_017307315.1 Alphaproteobacteria bacterium | reverse complement strand
CGGTCATGGTCTGGCCGCCCGTCATGCCGACGCCGCCGGCAGTGGCGCTGGCCGATTGGGCGCCGGCGCTGCTGTAGTTGGAGCCCACGAACTGGCCGTTGACCACGGTGAGATTGCCGTTGCCGTCGCGGAGCGAGAAGTTGGAGGGCGCGTTCTGACTGGCGCTGCCGAAGCCGTTATAGCTGGCCGAATTGGTCCAATCGCCGGCCTGCGCGCCGGGGGCGAATCCGAGCGTGGCGAGGGCCGCGACGGCAAGAATCCTGGAAAGGGTCATGGCGCGTTTCCAATGGCTCGCCTTCGAACAGAGCAACCGCCATGCCAACGCTTAACGGGCGTTAACTATAAATGCGTGCGTTTCGAAAAGCGGCGTGGGCGAGGGATTCCGGAGGAAAAGCCAGAGTTCCCGCGGGCCATCTCCTGCTTCGGGACGGCGTGGGCGAACCGGCGATGGGTGGGATCGTGCCGTCCTGACACAGAATCCGCGAAAGGACGGGAGGAAAAGCGGCGCCAGGGCTGGCGATTTGCGCCCCTTGCGGGAATGCTTACATTCCGGGCCATGGCTTTCCTCCAGCCTCAATCGCCGGATCCCTGGATCCGCCAGCCCGTATTCCGGGCCCCGGCGGTGGTCGTCAGCCTGATCGCGGTCCTGGTGGCGGCCCATGGCGCGCGGGCGATGATGCCGCCCCATCTGTCGGCGGAGTTGATCAACCAGTTCGGCTTCATTCCGGCCCGCTACAGCCCCGCCTTCTTGGCGGCGCACAATGCCGATCCGGGCGGCTGGCTGGCGCAGGCCGTTCCCTTCGCCAGCTACATGGCGCTTCACAACGACCTGACCCATCTTGTGATCAACAGCCTTTGGCTGCTCGCCTTCGGGCCGATCGTGGCGCGCCGGCTGGGCGGGTTTCTGTTCCTGCTGTTCTTTCTCACCTGCGGCGTGTCGGGTGCCTTGGTGCATCTGGCGTTCAACTGGGGTTCGCCCGTGCCGGTGATCGGCGCATCGGGTGCGATCTCGGGCCTGATGGCGGCGGGTCTACGCCTCTTGCCGACCCAGGCGCCCTGGGCTCATCCCGCCCGCGAAAAACTTTTGCCGATTTTTTCGCGCCAGATTCTGCTCTTCACCGCGATCTGGATGGGGATCAATCTGGTGGCGGGCCTGGCCGGATTGGGCATCGGCGGCGAAGCCGGCGCGATCGCCTGGCAGGCCCATCTGGGCGGCTATCTGGCGGGCCTGTTCCTGGCCGGCCCCTTCGACCGGCTGAAGCCGGCGGCGCGTGCCGAGGCGAACATCCTTTAAAAGGAAAAGGCCGGGCCGATTTTCTCGGTCCCGGCCTTTTTGAAGGCGGAAGTCTTTATTCGGCGGGGGCCGGCGTTCCCGAAGAATCGCGCTTGGCGCCGAAGATCGAGAAGCGCGTCCCCAGCCGGTCGAGATAGGTATAGATCACCGGCGTGATGTAGAGCGTCAGCAGCTGCGACAGGAGCAGGCCGCCCGCCACGCACAGGCCCAGCGGCCGGCGCGATTCCGCGCCCGCGCCCAGGCCGAGCGCGATGGGCAAGGTGCCCATCATCGCCGCCATGGTGGTCATCATGATGGGACGGAACCGGGTGAGCGCGGCTTCATAGATGGCCTGTTCCGGCGTGATGCCGGAGGAGCGCTGCCGCTCCAGCGCGAAGTCGATCATCATGATCGCATTCTTCTTCACGATGCCGATCAGCATGATCATGCCGACAAAGGCGTAAAGCGTCAGCGGCAGGCCGACGATGAAAAGCGTCAGCAGCGCGCCCACCGCCGCCGAGGGCAGGCCCGACAGGATGGTGAGCGGGTGGATGAAGCTTTCATAGAGGATGCCCAGGATGATGTAGACCACGATCATCGCGATCACGAGCAGCATGCCCATATTCTGGGTGGAGCTCTGGAACGCCGCGGCGGTGCCCTGGAACGAGGCCCGGATCGAATCCGGCACACCCACGGACTGACTGGCCTCATTCATCGCGGTCACCGCGTCCGACAGGGTCTTGCCCGCCGGCAGATCGAAGGAGATCGTCACCGCCGGCACTTCGCCGGCATGGTTGACGGTGAGCGGCTGGGTGCCGGATTCGGTGCGGGTCACCGCCGACAACGGCACCAGCTGGCCGGAGCTGGAGGTAACATAAAGCCGTTGCAGCGAAGCCGGGTTGCCCTGGAATTTCGGCAGAAGCTCGACGATCACCTGATACTGGTTGGCGGACGTGTTGATCTGCGAGATCTGCGTGCCGCTGAAGGCTTCGCCCAGCGCGGTCTCGATCTGCTGCGCCGAGACGCCCAGTGCCGCGGCGCGGTCGCGGTCTATTTTGACTTCGACAGACGGCATCGCGTCGTCCAGGTCCGAATTGACTTCGACGAAATCGGGCATGGTCTTCATTTTCGCCATAAGCCGGTTCGAGACGTCCTGCAGTTCGTCCAGATCGAGGCCTTGCAGCGTGTACTGGTACTGGGACCGCGAGCCGCGTCCGCCGATGCGGATCGAGGGCGGGTTGGTGATGAAGACGTTGATGCCGGGGAAGCGGCTCAGCTTGGGCCGAAGCTCGCGGATGATCTCGTCGGCGGAAAGCTTGCGTTCGCTGCGGGGCTTCAGGACGATGATGTTGAGGAAGGCGGCGTTGGCGCCCGCGGTGCCGTTGCCGCCCGGAATCTGCGCGAAAACGCCTTCGACATTGGGGTCGGCGTTGATGACGCGGGAGACTTCCTCCAGATATTTGTACATCTGGTCGGGCGAGGTGCCGTTCTGGGCCTGGAT
Source organism: Alphaproteobacteria bacterium (assembly GCA_017307315.1). Taxonomy (GTDB): domain Bacteria; phylum Pseudomonadota; class Alphaproteobacteria; order Micropepsales; family Micropepsaceae; genus Rhizomicrobium. The sequence goes on along the minus strand of JAFKFF010000089.1, from coordinate 860 downwards.
CTGGCCGGTCAGCCTGCCGGTGTCGTCGGAAGGCAGGAAGTCCTGCTGCATGACCGAGAAGAGCAGGCCGGACATCGCCACCGACAGCACGAACAGTCCCAAGATCACGCGGCGGTGATTGAGGCTCCAGGTCAGGGTGCGGTTATAGGTATCCTGCATGGCGTTGAAGGCGTTTTCGCTCCAGCGATAGAAGGCATTGTGCTTCTGGCCATGCTCGTCCTTGAGGATGCGGGCGCACAGCATGGGCGTCAGGGTCACCGAAATGATGCCCGAACACAGGATCGCGATGATGATGGTGACGGCGAATTCGTGCAGCAGCCGGCCGACGATGCCGCCCATGAAGACGATGGGGATGAACACCGCCGCCAGCGAGATCGTCATCGACAGGATGGTGAAGCCGATCTCGCCCGATCCCTTGAGGGCCGCCTCATAGGGTTTTTCGCCCCGCTCGATGTGCCGGACGATGTTCTCGAGCATGACGATGGCGTCGTCGACCACGAAGCCCACCGAAAGCGTCAGCGCCATCAGCGAAAGATTGTCGAGGCTGAAATTCAGTGCGCTCATGCCCGCGAAAGTGGCGATAATCGCGATCGGCAGCGCCAGCGAGGGGATGATCGTGGCCGAGACGCGGCGCAGGAAGACGAAGATCACGCCCACCACCAGAACGCCGGCGATCAGAAGCGTGATCTGCACGTCCTCGATGGAATTGCGGATATTGACGCTCTGGTCGTACATCACTTCCAGGTGGATCGCCGGCGGCAGTCCTTCCTGGAACTGGGGCAGCACCGCTTTGATGGCGTCGATCACGCCCACCGTGTTGGAGCCGGGCTGGCGGCTGATGGCGAGGCCGATGGTCTGGC
>JAFKFF010000088.1 GCA_017307315.1 Alphaproteobacteria bacterium | reverse complement strand
CACGAAATCGGCGCGGCAGCCTTTGGCGATCCGGCCATGCGTTTTTTCCAAGCCCAGGAAAGATGCGGGCGCGGCGCTCGCCATGGCCGCGGCCTGGGGCAGGCTGACCCCGAGAAGGCTTACCGCGTTCCGAACCGCCTGTCCCATGTCCAGCGCCGATCCGGCCAGGGTGCCGTTCTGGTCGACATAGACGCCATTCTCGATCCGGATGGTGTGCCCCAGAAGATCGAAGCTCTGTTTCGATGTCCCCACATTCGCCAGTCCGTCCGTCACCAGCATGAAGCGGTCGTGCGGCTTGCACCGCAAAGCGAGCTTGAGGGTTTCGGGATGCACATGGCGGCCATCCACGATGATGCCGCAATAGCTGTCTGGGTTGGACAAAGCGGCCCCGACCACGCCGGGCGCGCGCGCCGCAAGCGGTGACATGGCATTGAACAGATGGGTGAAGCCGGTCAACCCGTGGCGATAGGCTTCCGCGATCTGCTCATAGGTTGCGTCGGTATGGCCTGCGGCGACGATCACGCCTTTCGCGGCGAGGTGCCCGATGACATCCGGCGTCGTCATGTCTGGCGCCAGGGTGATCAAGGTCTGCCCCCGCTTCAGCGACGTGAGAAGCGCGAAGGCCTCTTCATCGATGCGGCGGAATTTCTCCGCATTGTGCACGCCCTTGCGCGCCTGGGCGAGAAAGGGGCCTTCCAGATGAATGCCCAGCACCCCGGGCACGCCTTCCGAAATGGCGGCATCGACGGCGCCGATGGCGCGCGCCATCACCTCCAGATCGTCGCTGATCAAGGTGGGAAGAAAGCCGGCGGTGCCGAAAGCGCGGTGCGCCGCGACCATGCGGCGGATGGTGTCGATGGTGGGCGCGTCGTTGAACAGCACGCCGCCGCCGCCGTTGACCTGGGTGTCGATGAAACCGGGCAGCAGCATTCGATCGTCCAGGTCGTGATGCTGCGCCCCGCGAAGGCGCGGATCGGTATCGGGGACGATGTCTGCGATCCAGCCATCCTCGACCAGGACGGCATGGCCGTCGAGGAAGCCCTCCGCCGTCGCGACATGTCCGTTGATCAGGGCCAGCGGCATCAAATGGTCTCTGTCACTTTCTTCAGATGCGGCGGATGGTCGGGATCATAGCCGCGCGCCACCGACAGGATCGCGGTCCAGCGGTAAAAAGCCTGGGCGAAGAGCAGGGGCGCGACCGCCGCTTCCGCCTCCGGCAGGGGAAGATACCCGACGCCTGCCACGGACCGCCCCGCCAGCAGCACATTCACGCCGCTATCCGCCCATTCCCGCGCCAGGCTTTCGAGGCCGGGGCGGGTTTCGTCATTTTGCGCGAAGGCGAGAACCGGAAGTTTCTTTTCCAGCAGCGCCATCGGCCCGTGCTTGACTTCGGCGCTGCTGAAGGCTTCGGCATGCAGGCCGCAGGTCTCCTTGAATTTCAACGCCGCTTCCTGCGCCACCGCCAGCCCCAGGCCCCGTCCCAGCACGAACAGGCTCTGGGCCGGGCGAAGCCGGTCGACCATTGTCTGCCAATCGCATTGCCAGGCCGCGTCCAGCTGCGCGGGCAGAGCGTCCAGCGCGCGCGAAAGGCCCGCATTTTCGCCCCAGCGCGCGGTCAGGTGCAGGAGGGCGGAGAGTGTGCAGATAAAGGATTTGGTCGCGGCGACGCTCAACTCCGGACCGGCCTTGAGCGGGATCACATGGTCGGCGAGCGCGGCCAGAGGTGAATCTTCCGCATTGACCAGGCCAAGGACCATGGCGCCGGATTTTTTTGCCGCCGCCGCCGCCGCCAGGAGGTCGGGGCTCTTTCCCGATTGGGACAGGACCAGGAACAGGCAGTCGGACAGGTCCTGGCGCGCGCCATAAACCGAGGTCACGGACGGGGAAGCCGATGCCGTCACCAGGCCGAGCTGGGTTTCCAACAGGTAGCGCGCGTATGTGGCGGCGTTGTCGGAACTGCCCCGCGCCGAGGTCAGCACCAGCCGCGGACGAAAGCGCCCCAGCGCCGCCGCGATGTCGGTAAGAAGGCCGTCGCTGGCGGCGATCTGATCCGCGACGCGGAGGGGCGCCTCGCGCGCTTCCTGATACATGCGGGTCGCCGCAGCCTCGGCTGGCATGGATGTCTTGCTCGTCATGTCGCGCCAAGGCTTGATATATAGCCGCCGGGGACCGATTGCATCCCAAAGCCGGCATCACCTTCCCCCCCGCCAACGCCACAGAAGAAAATAAGAACGTTATCAAACAAATAGCCTATGCATCGGCCCAAGTTGCGTCCATCTGCGCCCGGCACCAGAATGCCCGCCGGGCCAGATCGTCGAGAGCAGGGTGCGGACAGTGGATCACAGCGATGCGGTCGCGCCCCCGGCCTCCGAAGACGATCTGATCCTTCAGGCTCCGCTGGACGGCTGGGCGGCGCCGCTGGCCGAAGTCCCCGATCCGGTGTTTTCCCAGGCGATGATGGGCGAAGGCATCGCCATCGATCCCACCGGATCGACCCTTGTCGCGCCTTGTGACGGCGAGATCGTTCTGATTCACGAAGCCTTGCATGCCATTACCTTGCGCGCCCGCAATGGCGCGGAAATCCTCATCCATATCGGCCTGGACACGGTGGCGCTGGGCGGGCGCGGTTTTACCGCGCATGTGACCAAAGGCCGGTCTGTGCGCGCCGGCGACATGTTGATCACGTTCGACCTGGATAGTCTGGCAGAGGGCGCGCGCAGCCTCATCACGCCCATCGTCATCGCCAATGGCGAGCGTTTCGCCGTGTCGCGGCGGACGGAAAATAAAAGCGTGGCGCGCGGCGAGGCGTTGATGACGATCCGGCCCGTGCAAAGGGGGGCAATTGAGGACGGCGGCGTCCATCCGGAAATTCGCCGTGCCTTCGTCGTGCCCATGGCGCACGGGCTCCATGCCCGGCCCGCCGCCCGCCTGGCGGCGCTTGCCAAGGATTTCATCGCCGAACTTGCCGTCATGTCGGACGGAAAGCGCGCCAACGCCCGCAGCCCGGTGGCTTTGATGGGGTTGGGGCTGACCAAAGGCGCGTCCGCCATGGTGCTGGCGCGCGGCGCGGACGCGGAGAAGGCCGCCGCGGCGCTGGCGGCACTGATCGAAAGCGGCATGGGCGAAGAGGAGGAAGGCGCCGTCATCGCGCTTCTCGAACCGGCGCTTGGCGTGCCGGCCCGGCAGGGCGTCTTGCGCGGCGTCCGGGCCGCGCCGGGACTTGGCTTGGGCGTGGCGGCGCGCCTGGCCCGGCCGCAAATCGCGGTGGAAGAAGCGGGATCGGGCGCGGCGCGCGAGACGCAATCGCTTGCCGCCGCGCTGGCGATGGTGCGTCTGAGATTGGAAGGCGCCGGTGGCAACGCCACCCAGTCGGCGATTTTCTCCGCCCATCGGAGTTTTCTGGACGATCCGGAGCTTGCCGCCCATGCGCGCGCGAAGATCGCGGCCGGAAAAAGCGCCGGCTATGCCTGGCGCGACGCGATCCAGGCGCAGATCGCGGTGCTCAAGGGCCTGAAGGAGCCGCGCTTCGCCGAGCGCGCCGCCGATCTTCTCGACCTGGACTATCAGGTGTTGCGGGCACTTGGAGGAAGTGGCGCGGCGCCGGCCTTCGATCTGCCGCCGGATGCGATCCTGCTG
>JAFKFF010000087.1 GCA_017307315.1 Alphaproteobacteria bacterium | reverse complement strand
CACGCTCCAGGCATCCACGCCGCCGGCACCGGCGATGCCGGACGTGACGGCGATGATCACCCAACCCACCGTGTCTTCGAGAATGGCGGTCGAAACGATCATCTGCCCCAGATTGCGCCGCATGAAATTCATTTCGCGCACCACCATGGCGACAATCTTGATGGAAGAGATCGAGAGCGCCGTGCCCAGGAACAACGCGGGCACCAGCCGTCCGCCGGGCATGTCCGGCATCAGGGATTCGGGCAGCAATTGGCCCAACGCGAAGCCGCAGGCGAACGGCACCGCGATGCCCATCAGCGAGACGGAAACCGCCGCGCCTTTCATCTTGCTCACCAGCTTCACGTCGGTCTCCATGCCGGTGAGCAGAAGAAGGAAAAGGATTCCGACCTGCGACAGCCCGTCGATCATGGCTTTCTGGGCGGGATCGGCCGGAAAGAGAAAATGCTGCGCCGCGGGCCAGATCGCGCCGAGCAGGGACGGTCCCAGCACCAGTCCCGCCAGCAGATTGCCCATCAAGGCGGGCTGGCCCAGCCGCTGCATGCCTTCGCCCAGGAAGCGCCCGACCAGCAGCAGAAGCAGGATTTCGGCAACCAGGATCGCTTCCGCCCTGCCACTTCCCGAGGCGCCATTGCCGGCCGCGCCCGAAGCCGGGTCGGCCCATCCATGGGCGGCAAACAGGGACAGAAAGATCAGCACCAGCAGCGGGACAAACAGGCGTCCCTTGGGGGAAAGCGAAAAGCGCGTCATCAAATGGCTGCCGGAAGCGTGTAGAAATCCGCTTTCTGTAACGCGCCGGAAACGGGGACGTTGCCGTGCGGCGTTGCAACAAGACGGAACGCGTGACACTTTCGGCGTGCGGAAACGGACATTCATGACGATGGTGCGAATTGGCCTGCTCGGCCTGCTGATCCTCTTGGCCGCGCTGCCTTCTCGCGCGGCCGAGAAGGCGCCGGGGCCGGAGCAAGCAATCTCCCTGCCCGGCGGCGTCGCACTGCATCGCGATCTGGTCTATGCGCGGATCGACGGCTTCCGTCCTCTCACGCTCGATCTTTATGAGCCCGCGTCCAAGCCGAAGCAGGCGCCACGACCTGTGGTCATCTTCGTCCATGGCGGCGGCTGGACGACGGGCGACGCGCGTCATCTTGACGGCTTCGACGATCTTCCCGGCCTGCTCGCCGGCTTCGCCGCCAAAGGTTATGTTGTGGCGGGCGTCAATTACCGCCTGGCAAGCGAGGCGCGCTTTCCGGGCCCGATCCAGGACGTGAAAGCCGCCATACGCTGGCTGCGCGGCCGCGCCGGCGACTACAAACTCGACACCACGCGCTTTTTGATATGGGGCGCGGAAGCCGGCGGGCATATCGCCGCCATGGTCGGCGCCAGTTGCGGCGTGGCGCCGCTGGAGCCCGCCGCCGATGCCAAGTCGAAAGCCACCCTGGCATCGGATTGCGTTCAGGGCGTGGTCGATTGGTACGGCCCGGCCGACCTGGCGAGCTGGAAACCGGAAGGCGCGGAAAGCGGCAGCACCAGGCTGGGGGCGCATCTGGGCTGCGAGCCGGCGGATTGCGCCCCTGGTCTGGTGCGCGCGGCAAGCCCCGTCTCCTATATCAGCGCGCTGACACCGCCCTTTCTGATCCAGCACGGCTCGGCGGACACGCGCGTGCCGCCCGACCAGTCGCAGGCGCTGAACACGGCGCTCGCGTCCCAGCATGTGCCGTCGGAGATTCTGATCTACCCCGGCCTCGGCGCCGACTTCACCCGCGACGGTGCACCGGACAAGGCCGGCCGCGAAAAAGCGGTTTCGGACATGGAAGCCTTTGTCGCGCGCCTGTTTCCGGTGGCTGCGGCCGAGACGGCCAAGCCCAAGCCGGCGGCCAGGGCCCGGCCGGCGAAAGCCAAAGGCCGCAAATGAGCGAACTCGACAAAGCTCCATTCGATTGGGCCGATCCCTTCGGGCTGGAACAAAGCCTCTCCCTCGAAGAGCGCATGGTGCTGAAATCGGCGCGCGACTATGCCGCCGCCCGGCTTCAGCCCCGCATCCGCGACGCTTTCCGCAACGAGGAATTCGATCCCGCCATCCTGCGCGAAATGGGCGAGATGGGATTCCTGGGCATGACCTTGCCGGAGAAATTCGGCGGCGGCGAACTCTCTTATGTCGCTTACGGCCTGGTGGCGCGGGAGATGGAGCGGATCGATTCCGGCTACCGTTCCGCGATGAGCGTGCAGAGTTCGCTGGTGATGCACCCCATCTTCGCTTTCGGCAGCGACACGCAGAGGAAAAAATATCTTCCCGGCCTGGCGCGCGGAGAAATCGCGGGCTGTTTCGGCCTGACCGAGCCGGATCACGGCTCCGATCCCGGCGCGATGATCACGCGCGCCACAAGGGACGGCGCCGGCTTTCGCCTCAACGGCGCCAAGATGTGGATCACCAATGCGCCCATCGCCGACATCGCCCTGGTCTGGGCCAAACTGGATGGAAAGATCCGCGGCTTCCTGGTCGAACGCGGCGCCAAAGGATTCTCAACACCGCGCATCGAAGGCAAATTCTCGCTTCGCGCCAGCGTTACCGGCGAGATCGTGCTGGAGGATGTGCAAGTCGGCGAAGACGCCCTCTTGCCCGGCGCCGAAGGCCTTGCCGCGCCTTTCTCCTGCCTCAACCGCGCCCGCTTCGGCATCGCCTGGGGCGCGATGGGCGCGGCGGAAGCCTGCTGGCATGCCGCGCGCACCTATACGCTGGAGCGCAAGCAGTTCGGGCGCCCGCTCGCCGCCAATCAACTGATCCAGAAGAAGCTGGCGGACATGCAGACGGAGATCGCGCTGGGCCTCAACGGCGCGCTCAGGCTGGCGCGCATGATCGCGGACGGCACCGCCTCCCCGCCCCTGATCTCGCTGATGAAGCGCAACAATTGCGGCAAGGCCTTGGCGATCGCGCGCGAGGCGCGCGACATGCTGGGCGCCAATGGCGTATCCGACGCCTATCCGGTGATACGCCACATGCTCAATCTCGAAGCCGTCAACACCTATGAAGGCACCCATGACGTGCACGCCTTGATCCTGGGCCGGGCACAGACGGGCTTGCAGGCCTTTCAGCAGGAGAAACCATGAGTGTCATCAATCCCGTGACGGACCTGGCGAAGGACGCGGAGATCGCCGTCATCACGCTCAATTCGCCGCCAGTCAACGCGCTGTCGGAAATCATGCGCGAAGGCCTGATCGCGGCGCTCGCCCAAGCGGAAGCGGACGATGCGGTCCAGGCGACGCTCCTGATCTGCGCCGGACGCACCTTCATTGCCGGCGCCGACATTTCCGAGTTCGACAAGAAACAGACCGGCGCTTCCCTGCGCGACGTGCAGGACGCGATGGACGCCGCAAAGAAACCCATCGTCGTGGCGATCCACGGCACCGCGCTGGGCGGCGGATTAGAGACCGCGATGTGCGGCCATTATCGCGTTGCCGTGCCGTCCGCCAAACTCGGCCAGCCGGAAGTGGCGCTGGGTCTTGTTGGCGCGGGCGGCACCCAGCGCCTGCCGCGCCTGATCGGCGTGGCCAAGGCGCTCGAGATGGTCACCGACGGCAAGCCGATCACCGCCGAAGAAGGCCTGACCCTGGGGCTTCTGGATGCCTTGATGCCGGAAAAGGAATTGAAAGAGGGCGCGCTGGCCTTCACGCGGCAGTTGCTGGCGGCAGGCAAAGGCATTCGCCGCACCCGCGACCGCAATGAGAAAGTCACCGGCATCGCACCGCAACTCTTCGCGGAGTTCCGCGCCAGCCACAATTTCCGCGGCTTCGAGGCGCCGGGCGAGGCGATACGATGCATCGAAGCCGCCGCCACCATGCCGTTCGACCGGGGCCTGGACTTCGAAGCGGAAGTCTTTCTCGCCTGCATGGGATCGCTACAGAGCAAGGCGCAGCGTTATGCCTTTTTCGCCGAGCGCAAAGCATCGAAGATTCCGGGTCTCGCGGACGACACGCCGATCCTGCCGGTCGCCAAAGTCGGTGTTGTCGGCGCCGGGCTGATGGGCGGCGGCATCGCCACCGTGTTCGCCAATGCCGGCTTGCCTGTCACCATCGTGGAAGCCGATGCCGCCGCGCTGGCCAAAGGCCTGGGCGCGATCCAGGGCAATTTCGAAAGCAGCGTCAAGCGCGGCCGACTGTCGGAAGCGGAGGCGCGGACGCGCTTCGGCCGCATCGCCGGCACCTTGAAGCTGGACGATCTCGCCTCCTGCGACCTGATCGTGGAAGCGGTGTTCGAGAATATGGCGGGGAAGAAGGACATC
>JAFKFF010000086.1 GCA_017307315.1 Alphaproteobacteria bacterium | reverse complement strand
CACGCCCGCCTCGTTGAGGAACGAGGTGGACAGCCAGTCGCCGTCGGCCAGAAGCGAGGTCGCCACCTGGCTGGCCTGGCCGATTTCGATCGCCGACGACTTGGCATTGGTGACGTAAGGGATCAGGCCCCAGTCGGTCTTGTAGCTGAGGCTGGCGGAATAGGTCAGCGCGCCCTTGCCGTTCCTGCCGTCCGCCGGTTCGAACGCCATCACGCCGCGATCCACGGAGCGGACATTGTAGGCGTCGTAGCGCCCCCCCAGGATCAGGTCGAGCCTGTCCCATTGAATGTCGGACGTGACGAATAGGCCTGCGTCGCCGGTGGTGCTGCGCACGTCATTCTCCCAGCCCAGGCCCACCGCGCCCGCCGGATCGGTGTTGAACGGCGAGTCGATGATGTCGTTGGGCATGGCGCCCACCGTGATGTCGCGCCGGTCGAGCGCGATGGCGCCGCTGTTGTAGCTCTCCTTGCCCACGGCATGCACATAGCGGAAGGACGCCCCCAGGATGTTGCTGGTCGTGACGGGGCCGAAGGCGCGGGCGAAATCGTAGCGCAGCCGCGCTTCGCCGATCAGGGTGCGATAGGAACCGGGAAAGCCGTAGGAGACGAAACGGTCGTTCGCCAAAGTATCGACAAAGCCTTGCAGCCGCACCTGGTCGCCATCGCCCAGATCGCGCGCCAGTTCGGCGAAGCCGGTGTGAGTCACGGTGTTGGAGAAATCCACCCCGCGCGCGATATAGACGGTGCGCGGATCCAGGCGCCTGGTCCCCAGGCCGGCATCCAGCCGATGCGCCGCATCGCTGCAGGCGCCGCATCCGGGCACCGGGATATAGAGCGGCTTGAAATCGGGGTCGAAGAAATAAGGATTGCCGCCCAGCTCATCGAGCGTCAGCCGGCCATTGCCGTCGGCATCCATCAGCGACGTGTTGCGGCCCGTGATATAGGTTCCGCTATCGATCAGGTTCTGCGTCAGGCGGTTCCAGCCCGGCGTCTGCACATCGCCGTTGGAATGGTAATACATGTAATCCGACGACAGCGACCAGGCGCCCAGCGTGAAATCCGCCGACGCTTCGACAAGCTGATGGCTGGGATGAAGGCCCCGATAGAAGCTGTAGGAATCGTCGATCTCGCCATAAAGATGCACGCCGCCTTGCGCGCCCCCCAGCGACAGGGGAATGCCCACCTGTCCGGTCAGGTTGCGCTTGGAGTAGCTGCCATAACTGGCGCTGACTTCCCCCGACAGGATGCTGTCTTGCGATGCCGCCACGCTCTTGGGCACGAAATTGACCAGCCCGCCCACCTTGCCGGGGCCGTAGATCGCCGAGGGCGGGCCACGCAGAATCTGAATCTGGGCCGCATCGCCCAAGGGCGTGGAATAGGTGCCGCGATTGTCGGCGCGCTTGAAGCCGCGGAAATAGGATTCCGCCAAGGTGCCGCGCAGATTGACCGCGCCTTCGACCCCGTAAAAACTGGCGGTATAGGCCGACGGCGTGATGGCGGTCAGCGTATCGACCCCGGTGACGCCATAGCGGTCGATGGTGGTGTCGCTCACCACCGTCACGGCGCGCGGCGTCTCCAGCAGCGGCTTGTCTAAACCCAGCGCCGTGTCGTCCGGCTTTGTTTCGATCAGATGGACCCGATCGCCCGTGACGGTGACGGTTTCGGAGACGGGATCGGCCTTGGCCGCCAAGGGAAAGACGAGCAAGGCGGAGGCGAGCAGACGAACACAAAGAGGCATGGTGGGGAAAATCGGGTGCGCAATGTCAAATTTCTTCTAACATTTCACATAGAAAAACCAAGCGCGGCCTCCAGTCGCACCACAGGCCTTTGATTTTCCTTATTTATTCCAGGCGGCGCGCATGTCCGCGGCCGGGGCGAGGATGGCGCAGTTCAATTCCAGCGCCTTCAGCGCCGCCTCATGCAGGCCCTTCTCATAGGCCGCCACCGCGTCCTCGGCGATGAAGACGTGATAGTCCAGTTCGAAGGCATGGCGCGCGGTGGAGTCCACGCAGCATTCGGTGGTGAGGCCGGCGATCACCAAGGTGTCGCGCTTCAACCCGCGCAAATGGGCATCGAGGCCGGTTCCGGAAAAAGCGTCGTAGCGGCTCTTGGAGAAGACAGCTTCCGCCTCGCGGGGCTGCGGCCCGACGAAATCCGCGCCATGGGTGCCTTCTTGGCAAAGCGGCGCGTCCTCTTCGGTGCCGCGCCGCGCCTTCCATTCGCGGAGCAGATCGGTTTCGTCGCTTTGCCGCGTGATCAGCCGCACGAACAGGCAAGGCACGCCCGCCGCCCGCGCGGCTTCCGCCAGCAAGGCGGCGTTGCGAAGCGCGGCCCCGATGGTGGAAAGATCCTTGCCGCTTTTTCCCATCGCGCCTTCGGGCGCGGCGAAATCCACCTGCATGTCCACCAGCAGAAGCGCGGTGCGCGTCGGCGCGATCCAGCTCGTCAAGCTCACGGCGCGGCCCTCAGGAGCGGCAGGATCTCCCGGCCCATCACCGGAATGCCTTCCGCATAGTCGGCAAAGATCAGCATCAATCCATCCAACGCCGCATCCTGGAGAAAGGCTCCGATCTTCTGGGCGCAGGTTCTGGGCGCCCCGATCACCGTCTGGGTCATGAAAGCGCCCTTGGCGCGGGCCACCATGGCATTGTCGCCGCCGCCAAGGCTGGCGCCATAGCTTTCCAGCATGCCCAGCACCGCGCCCTCGTCCAATCCGTCGCGATAGCGCGCCGCGGTCGCCTCGGCGGCGGCGTCGCTGCCGCCATAGATCACCGTGCACAAGGCATAGGTCTTGATCGGCTTGCCCAACCGCGCCGCCAGTTCCTTGGCGCGCAGCGACGCCTCCCGCGTTTCGCCTTCGTCGCGCCCGCCGATGAAGCAGATATCGGCTTCGCGCACCGAAAATTCGAACCCCCGCGCCGACATCCCGGCGCAGATCAGGTCGGGACGGCGCAGCGGCTTGGGCTCCGACACGCAATCGGTGACGGTGAAATAGCGGCCCCGGAAATCGACCCGCGCCTCATGCCACAACCGCTTGATAATGGTGGTCCATTCCTCGGCCAGGTCGTAGCGGGCGTCGTGATCCAGCCTTTCGTCCCAGGCGCCCATTTGCTCGAACTCGCCGCGATAGGCGCCCGCCACGATGTTGAGCCCGGCGCGTCCGCCCGAAATATGATCGAGGGTGGCGATCTGCTTCGCCGCGACCACGGGATTGTGCAGGATCGCATGCAAGGTGGCCCAGATCTTCACCCGGCTGGTGAGGGCCGCGATGCCCGCCATCATGGTGACGGATTCCAGCGAGGAGCCCCAATGACCGGTATCGCCGCCAAAGCCGCGCCATTTGCCCATCGACATGACGAAGTCCAGGCCTTCGCGCTCCGCCAGAAGCGCGGCGTCGCGGTTCTGCGCCCAACCCCCGTCCAGCAGCGGCGTGTTGCGCGACACGATCCAGCCGCCGTTCGCCACGGGAAGAAACACGCCAAATTCTGCTCTGTCTGTCATGTGGCGAACGTTATCGGATTGCGAACGCGCTCGCGCGCGCTTCGCGGCGCCACGGGAAGAAACACGCCAAATTCCGCTCTATCCGTCATGTGGCGAACGTTATCGGATTGCGAACGCGCTCGCGCGCGCTTCGCGGCGCCACGGGAAGAAACACGCCAAATTC
>JAFKFF010000085.1 GCA_017307315.1 Alphaproteobacteria bacterium | reverse complement strand
CAATGTGAAGAACGGTCCCTCGCCGCAATGGGTGCAGGACCGCCTGAAGGCGGTGGGCATGAAATCGATTTCGGCCCTGGTGGACACCACCAATTTGATCGCGCAGGAGCGCGGCCGCCCCCTGCATGTCTTCGACGCCGACAAGCTTTCCGGCAATCTGCATGCCCGCATGGCCGTGCCGCACGAACAGGTGCTGGCGCTGGACGGCAAGACCTATGTGCTGGACGGCGAGACGGTGGTCATCGCCGATGACAGTTTCGCCCGCGGTATCGCCGGCATCATGGGCGGCGAGGATACCGGCTGTTCGCTGGACACCACCAACGTCTTCATCGAATCCGCCTGGTTCGATCCGGTGCGCGTCGCCCGCGCCGGCCGCAAGCTGGGCATCATTTCGGATGCACGCTACCGCTTCGAGCGCGGCGTCGATCCCCAGACCGTGCTGCCCGGCATCGAGCTTTGCACCAAATTGATTTTGGACTGGTGCGGCGGCGAACCGTCCGAAGTGACGGTGGCGGGCGAGTTGCCGTCTCCCCACAAGCATATCGATTTCGATCCCAGGCTGGTTGAAAGCCTGGGCGGCATTCAGGTCGATACCGATGAAAGTATCCGCATCCTGTCGCGGCTGGGCTTCACCGTGCTGGAGCATGGCGACATCCTGCATGTGACGCCGCCCAGCTTCCGCCGCGACATCGATGGTCCCGCCGACCTGGTCGAAGAGATCGTGCGCATCCACGGCCTGTCCGACGTGCCGTCGGTGGCGCTGGAGCGCAATCACGCCGTGGCCAAGCCGGTGCTTACGCCTGCCCAGCGCCGCGCCCGCGCCGTGCGGCGCACCCTTGCCGCCCGCGGCTTCAACGAATGCGTGAGCTTCTCCTTCGTCGCGCGCGACCAGGCCAGATTGTTCGGCGGCGGCGACGATGCGCGCCAGCTCTCCAATCCCATCGCCTCCGATCTGGATGCGCTGCGCCCCTCGCCGCTGCCCTCGCTGCTGGCGGCGGCGGCGCGCAATGCCGCGCGCGGGCTTTCGGATTTCCAGCTTTTCGAGATTGGGCCTGCCTTCCGCAGCGGCATTCCCGAGGAGCAGAGCACCAACGCCGCCGGCCTGATCGTGGGCGCCGGCGTGCGCGACTGGAGCAAATCCGGCCATCCCGCCGATGTCTTCGACGCCAAGGCGGCTTTGTTCGCAGGGCTCGAGGCAGCAACCGGCGGGCCGATGACCGCGCCCGCCGTCGCGGGCGCGCCCGCCTGGTTTCATCCGGGCCGCAGCGGCACCGTGGCGCTGGGGCCCAAGCAGATCGGCTGGTTCGGCGAACTGCATCCCAAGGTTCTGGCCGCGTTCGATCTGAAGGGCCCGGTTGCGGCATTCGAGATCAATCTGGATGCGATCCCCGAGCCGAAGCCGCGCAAGGGCCGCGCGATCTTCTCGCCCTCGCCCTATCAGGCGCTGGAGCGGGATTTCGCTTTCGTGGTCGATGCCAAGGTGGCGGCGGGCGATATCGTGCGTGCGGCCAAGGGTGCGGACCGCAACCTGATCGAAAGCGTGTCGGTGTTCGACGTCTATGCCGGCAAGGGTATGGCCGAAGGCAAGAAGTCCATCGCCATCGCGGTGCGCATCCAGCCCAAGGACAAGACGCTGACCGAGGCGGAGATCGAAGCCCTGGCACAGAAGCTGGTGGCGGCGGTGACGAAAGCCACGGCAGCGACGCTGCGCAGTTAGATCGCCTCCTCTCATCGCCATGGGCGGGCCCCGCCGCGCACAGCGCGGAAAGGGATAGACCCGCCCATCCATGGGTCAACGTGTATTTCTCTGGATGGCCGGCTCGGGGGGCCGACCATGGTGAGCATTAGTTGAATACTTCAGCCAACATTTTCGGCGCCGCGCCGATCTCCTTCGCTAGCTTTTCGAACTCGGCACGGGCGCGGGGATTTGAACGCTGGTGCCGCTCCGCGAAGATGAATTCGTTCTTCAGCGAATGCTCCAGCCCGGTCAGTTCGGTGACGCGCACTTTGTAGCCATGCGCTTCCAGATAAAGGCCGCGCAGCACATTGGTGGCATGGGCGCCGAATTCGCGCCGCTGGATGGGATGGCGCCAAAGCTGGTCGAGTGAGCCCTTCGTGCCTTCCAGTTCGCGCGCCAGTTCGGCCTGGCAGCAGGGCACCAGCGCGACATATTTGGCGTCATGTTTCAGCGCGAATAAAATGGCTTCGTCCGTGGCGGTATCGCAGGCATGCAGCGCCGTGACGATATCGGCCGGCCCCAGGGACGCTTCCGCGATCCGGCCTTCGACGAAATCCATACGGTCGAAGCCGCTCTCCGCCGCGATCTTCCTGGCGGTCTTGACCAGTTCCGGCCGCGCTTCCACCGCTACCACCTTTCCCCGCCCTGCGGCTGCGAAATAAAGATCGTAGAGGATGAAGCCCAGATAGGATTTGCCCGCGCCCAGATCGGCCAGCACCGGTTGATCCTTTTCCTTCAACGCGGCATCGATGGCGGGCTTTATCAGCTGGGCCAGATGCTGCACCTGTTTCAGCTTGCGCCGGGAATCGGCGTTCAGCCCGCCATTGTGGGTGAGGATATGCAGCGCCTTCAGCAGCGGCACCGACTGTCCGGGCCAGAGCTCTTTCACCGAAGGCGCGCTCATTTGACGAGCCCCAGAGCATGGCCCACGCCGTAATAATAATTGTAGGCGCGCACCGACCAGTAATTCATCTCCGCCCATTGCGCGGGCGCGGTGAGATCGTCCCAATCCGGCGACAGGCTCTTGGCGATCTGGTTCGCCATGTAGATCCGACGCCGCCCCTGCCAGTAATGCAGGAAGGTGTCCTGAATTTCCGCCACCAGGGTGCTGGAGAGACGCAGCACTTCCGACAACGCGAACTGCTCGATGGTGGGAAACTTCTTGGCCCGCCCGATCAGCGCGTCGATCATCGCCAGGGTGTCGTCCAGGATCATGCGGTGCGACGGCGTCATCCCGATCAGGCCGCTATTGTACATCAGGCTGGCGGCCTGGTCGTAGCGATAGGCTCCCAGATGCGGCAGCGTGGTGCGAAAGCCCCGGATCGGGGGAATGGGGTTTCGTTTCTCGAAGCGGTTCATCACCACCGCCGCGCCTCCCATCTTCTCGGCTACTTCTTCATGAAAGCCAGGCCGCACGATGGAATCCGAATCCAGGAACAGCACCGGCTCCGCGAAGCGGGCCAGCGCCGCACGCACCAAAGCGGGCTTGATACGGTGATAGTAGAGCCCGCCGCCCGACCAGGCGGGGATATCGGCGGCGATGTCCATCACCGTCACCGGCCAGGCGCGATAGATTTCGGGCGCGTCGGTGGCAACCACGATCCGGGATTTGGCCGGGTCCAGTTCCGCCCTGAGCGAGATCAGGCTGTATTTCAGCTCCGCCCGGTAGCGCGGCTTTCCGCCATAGTCGAGATAGAGGTAATTCAACATCTTAGGGCCAATCTGGCACGGCGCCCGGCTCCGGCAAAAGGGCAGTTGTCGGAAACGGCAGGGCCCTGTAAACCCCCGCGTCAAGCGGCCTCAAATAGCGAAGCGGTAGGCCAGGGAACCGAATGGCTGATCTCGCGCAAATCCGCAACTTTTCCATCGTCGCCCACATCGACCATGGCAAATCCACCCTGGCCGACCGGCTGATCCAGCTGACCGGCGGGCTGTCGAACCGCGAGATGAAGGACCAGGTGCTGGACTC
>JAFKFF010000084.1:3733-5676 GCA_017307315.1 Alphaproteobacteria bacterium | reverse complement strand
GCAAGCTGAGCAACCGCAAGGTTCCCGTCAACGCGCTGTTCTTCTCCTGCGTGTTCCTGCTTTCCAGCGTCGTGCTGCTTTATGCGGGCCAGAGCATCATCGAGGCCTTCACCATCGTCACGACCATCTCGGCGCTGCTCTTCATGTTCATCTGGTCGATCATCCTGGCATCCTATGTCCAGTACCGCCGCAAGCGCCCCGACCTGCATGAAAAATCCACCTTCAAGATGCCCGGCGGCCACGCCGCCGCCGCAATGGTCTATGCCTTTTTTGCCTTCATCCTCTGGGCGCTGGCGCAGAAGCCCGACACGGCGGCCGCGCTGACGGTCACGCCGATCTGGTTTGCTCTTCTTGGCGTTGCCTATCTGGCGATCAAGGCAAAGCGCGCGGACGCGTCCTCAGCCTAGCCAGCGACGATATCAGGAAGGCAATGCAGAGATTGCCAGCAGGCTGTTGTCGGACAGAATGGCTGCAAAAGATGACATTGCCCCAGGGCCGTCGTGATGCCGTTCCGCTGCCGAAGCGGATGTGCTTTCCCCAATTCGACCGGAACCGCCTGGAATCAGTTTCAGCGGACCCGCGGACGGGAAAAGCAGGATTTCCGCGTCCATTAACTTACAAAGTACATTCTCCTTGTAATTGCCCCCTTCTTTGGTGAAGCTAACGTTTACGGAAGTTGTGTAGCCCTTGGGGGGCACCGTCATGTCAGCCGGCCAGGCACTGCCACCGGGGCCACGGGTCTTCACGGTGGCGTGGGATCGCAGCCAGAACAAATTCGTTGCCCGCGACGACCGCAACGAATTGCTGGGCGCGGCCGCCGAGCGTGCCAATGCCATCGGCATCGCCATCCGATCCGCCAACACGGCCAGCAAGGCGGGCGGTTATGTCGCCGTGCAGGTGTTGATGCAGAGCGGTAAGTACCGCACCGAATACATCACTCCGCCCATCCGGCCCTGATCCCGCGACATTTCAACGTCGCAAGGCTCTTTACAACCGGCGCAACCATCGTTGTATTCATTCGGATATAACGACTCACCGGGGATCTCATGTCATTGCGCGTCAGACTGCTCGCCGCCACCGCCTTGTTTGCGGCGGGGCCCGCACTCGCCCAATCCCCCTCCGGGACTTTCAATCTGGGCCAGATCGAGACCGTGACCGTGACCGCCGTGCAGGCGAATGCGCCGGTGGCGATGAGCCAGAGCACCCTGTCGAACGAGACCCTGAACACCTTTCACGACACCAACCTGAACCAGGCTCTGGACATGATGCCGGGCGTGGCGGCGTCCAGTTCCGGCGGCTCGCGCAACGAGCAGCTTCTGTTCGTGCATGGCTTCGACCGTTTCCAGACACCGATCTCCATCGACGGCATCCGCGTCTATCTGCCGGCCGACAACCGCCTGGATTTCGGCCGCTTCCTCACCGCCGATATTTCCCAGGTTCAGGTGGCCAAGGGTTACGTTTCGGTGTTGAACGGTCCGGGGGCGCTGGGCGGCGCGATCAATCTGGTCACCCGAAAGCCCGTCGGCGCCTTCGATATCGATGCGCGTTCCGGCCTGGTGCTGGGATCGTCCGCCTCGCTGAACGGCGAGAATGCCTCGCTGTCGGTCGGCAGCAACCAGGGCGATTTCTACCTGCAGGGGTCCGTGTCCTGGGTGGAG
Source organism: Alphaproteobacteria bacterium (assembly GCA_017307315.1). Lineage (GTDB taxonomy): Bacteria > Pseudomonadota > Alphaproteobacteria > Micropepsales > Micropepsaceae > Rhizomicrobium. The sequence goes on along the minus strand of JAFKFF010000084.1, from coordinate 4,018 downwards.
CAGCAGCAGTCCGAACTGTCCGGCAATTACCGGCCGACGGCGACCCAGCCGGGCGGCTTCCGCTACAATTCGCGCGCGCGCGATCTCACCTTGCACGCCAAGGCCGGTTACACGCCCAACGACACCGATGAATATTCCCTCAGCTACATCAAGGAAATCGGCGCCAAGGACGCGCCCTTCGCGGTCAGCGATCCGATCGCCAGCCAGCGCAATTGGCAATGGCCTTATTGGGATATTTCCAGCCTTTATTTCCTGTCCAACACGGCGCTGGGCGACACCTCTTAT
>JAFKFF010000084.1:0-3709 GCA_017307315.1 Alphaproteobacteria bacterium | reverse complement strand
GCTATTACGACGATTACGCCTATGGCGGAAATGTCGAAGCCGGCACGGAATTGTTCGCCGGCGATATCTTGAAGACCTCCTTCTTCTATCGCCGCGACAATCACGACGAATGGCAGCAGATCTATTCGCCCAAATTCCTGGAGCCGCACCAGCTCGACGTCGAAGACACCTATTCTGTGGCGGCGGAAAATACCTGGCACGCCACCAGCGAACTCGATGTCGTGGCGGGTGTGAGCTATGACTGGCGCCATCTCCTGAAGGCCGAGGATTTCGTCGATCCCACCACGGCGACGGGCACCGGCACCTTCATCATCTATCCCCTGGCGGACGGCAGCGCCCTGAACGGCCAGGCGGCGTTGATCTGGAACGCTTCCGACACCGCGTCTTATTATTTCAACGTCTCGGACCGCACCCGCTTTCCCACCGTGGCGGAACGCTTTTCCACCCGCTTCGGCACGGCGGCGTCCAACCCCGGTCTCAAGACCGAACGGGCCGCCAATTTCGAGATCGGCACCAAGCAGATCGTCGGCGACTGGCAGCTGAACGGCTCGGTCTATTACAGCGACGTCTCGAACGCGATCGAAGCGGTGATCCTGCCGCCGCCCGCACCCAATGGCACCACGCAAAGCCGCAATGTCGGCCACGGCTCCTATTACGGCTTCGAGGCGGAAGCCCAAGGCATGCTGACCGACAATCTGGGGCTTGGCGCGAACTACACCTATCTGTTCCGCCACATCCATACGCCGGCCAATGTCGCGCCGCTGCAGCTGACCGGCGTGCCGGCGCACAAGGCATTCGTCTGGTTGAACTGGAACGTGCTGCCCAGCTTGACGGTGACGCCGAACCTGTCGCTGGCGTCCAACCGCTGGACCAGCAACACCGCGGGCACGCTTTATTACAAGAGCGGCGCCTTCGCGCTTCTGGGCGTGTCGCTGGACTACCGCCTGTCGGACCGCTTCGACCTCAATGCCGGCATGAAGAATATCGCGGACCAGAATTACGAACTGGTCGGCGGCTTCCCGGAGCAGGGCCGCACTTTGTTCGTGCAGCTGCGCTTCCGGCAGTAGAAGGGAAAAAGTCAGTAATTCGGCTTGCCGCAGGCCATTCTGGGCAGGGCGAAGTCCGGATTGGTGACGAAGGACCGGTCGGACAGGCTTTCCAGGAACGCGACGAGATCGGCCATCTCGCCCGCGTCCAGGGCCGCGACCTTTGCTTTGAGGCCCGAGGTTTCGCGCCCGGCGTGACCGCGCGCGGCGTCGGGCAGGGTTTTGACCGAACCGTCATGCATGTAGGGACCGGTGAGGGCGACATTGCGCAAGGACGGCGTGCGCATGGCGCCTTCGTCCGACGCTTTGCCGCTGATTTCGATCAGGCCGCGGTCGCGCGCGGGATAGCCGCCCTTGCCATCGACATCGTAAAGCCCGATGGCATGATATTTCAGGTCGGTGAAATTGACGCCGGAATGGCAATCCGCGCAGCCGAGACCGGAAAAGATTTTCTCGCCGCGGCGCGCCGCATCGCTCATCGCGCTTCGATCGCCGCGCCGGGCCTTGTCGTAGGGCGCGTCATAGGAAATCAAGGTGCGCTCGAAAGAGGCCAGCGCCTTGCCCACCGTCTTCATGTCGATGCGGCCTTGTTCTTCCGGAAAAGCGGCCTGGAACATCTGGCGGTAGCAATCGTCGGCGGCCAGACGGCGCGCCAACTCGTTTTCCTTGCCCGCCATGCCCATCTCGACCGGATTGGTCCCCAAGACCGGCACCCGCATCTGGGTTTCCAGGCTGTGCAGAGTGGGATCGGCCCAAGTCAGCGGCGTGAAATAGGCGACATTGCCCAGCGCCATCACATTGCGCTTTCCGGGCACGCCGCCCACGCCGGGATGGCTGGCATTGCCTTCGGTGAAAGCGCGGTGCTGTTCGTGGCAGGTTCCGCAAGAGGTGGTGCCGTCGATCGACAGGTCGGCGTCGTAGAAGAGCCGGCGGCCGAGGACCACTTTCGCCTCCGACATGGGGTTGTCGGCCGGCACGGGCGGCGGCATCACGCCGGGCGGCAGATGCCAGACATAACCGGACGGCGCGGCGAATGCGGTTATGGCGACCGCCGTCAGGAGGGCACCCAGAAGCAGCCCGCGCGTCATTGCGCGCGCGAAACCATTACCTGGATATCCGGGGCCGCGTTGGCCGACAGTTGCAGCACATAATTGCCCGGCCGAAGCGGGAACTGAACCGTCTTGCGGATGCCGGTGCAGGCGGGGCCTGGCGCATGGGCGGTGGAAAGAATGGCTTTTCCACCCTGCAGGAGGTCGATCCAGGCGCCCGAGCTGAGATTGACCTGATAAGTGCCAGCGGTCGCGATGGCGACAGACAGAAGCCCGCCATGGGCCACCGAGCCGCCCGGCTTGTCCGGCTGGGCGACATAAGAAACGTCGCGGGTGGGATGCAGCGCGACCTTCGCGCCCTTGTCGATGGTGAGAGCGGCTGCGGCCAGCCCACCGGCCCTGGTGGCGGATGTGATGTTGCGCGTGTCCGTCCAGCCGGCGAGTGCCGGCGGCGGCGGCGCCATCGCTTCGCATCGGGGCGCGGCCTCCCGCATCTCCTGGGCCAGGGCGCCGCCCGAAAGCATCAGGGTGGCCGCGAGAATCGCGAAGAATTTCGGGTTCATGGGACGCTCCGGGTGCGTGATATACCATAAGTTATAACGGAGCGAGCCGGAATACGGCAAGGTGCGGGGCGCGTGTCGCTGGGATCCGAAATAACCCTTGTGCCCTTCCGGCAGAATTCCCACTATCGGTCGCGTGGTTTGCCGGTTCGCGCCAATGCCGCGTTCGGCGCCATAGGGGTGCCCGGCATGAGTACCGACCAGCTTCTTTCGGCGATGGACGAGGTGCTCGAGCAGGGCGAGGCCCTTCTCGCCGGTCTCAGCGACCCGCAATATGCCGGCATCCGCCAGGGCGTTTCGGTGGGAGCGCATTACCGGCACAGCTTGGAACATTTCAAAATCCTGTTCGAAGCCGTGCATGGCGGCACGGTCGATTACGACCGGCGCGAGCGCGACCGCGATCTGGAAACTGACCGGATGGTCGCGCTCAGGGTGACCCGCGATCTGCGCCAGGCGGCGCGTTTCTTTGCGGCGCTTCCGCCGACCCGGACCATCGAAGTCCGGTACAAGATTTCCTATGCCGCACCCGGTGCCTGCGCGGCGACTTCGACGGTCGGCCGCGAGGTGATGTATGCGGTCTCCCATGCCGTCCATCATTACGCCCTGATCAGCGCGATCTGCCGCGGACATGGCCTGCCGGTGCCGGAGGATTTCGGCATGGCCCCGTCCACCATCGCCTATCGCGACGAAGAAGCGCGCCGGTCCGCATGAGCGCGCTGGGCCTGGCATGGGCCAAGGCGGCCTCGCTGTTCTTCCTCACTTTCTTTTCCGAGGATGCCGCGACCTTGGGCGGCGCCACTCTGGCCGCGGCGGGACAGCTTGCGACGCCGCTGGGATTGTCCGCCTGCTTTCTCGGCATCTGGCTGGGCGATCTGGGGCTCTATGCGGCGGCGCGCCATTTCGGCCGCCCGTTCCTCGCTCGCCAATGGGTGCGCAAGCGGGTGAGCGAAGACCGGCTGGCCAGGAGCGAAGCCTGGTGGAAGAAGCGGGGGCTGATGGTGCTGCTGGTGGCGCGCTTCGTGCCGGGCCTGCGCCTTCCCACCTATCTGATCGC
>JAFKFF010000083.1 GCA_017307315.1 Alphaproteobacteria bacterium | reverse complement strand
CAGGATGCGCGTCAGCGCCCCATGGCTGACGGCGAAGGTGTCAACGGCAAGGCTTTCCAGCCAAGAGGTCGCACGGACAGCAACTTCCGCATAATTCTCGCCACCGGGAACGCGCACATGCCATTTGTCGGCAGCGCGGGCATCGAACAAGGCGGGGTCGAGGGCGCGGGCCTCGCCATCCGTGAGCTGATCCCAGAGTCCCAGATCGATCTCCGCCAGGCGCGGGTCGATCGTGTAGCCGCCGGGCGGCATGTCCAGCCTTTCCCGCACGATCTCCATGGTCGTGCGGGCGCGCTGCAAGGGGCTGGAGACGAAGGCGAGAGGCGGGCATGCGCCCAGCTCGCGTTTCAGGATATCGCCCACCCGTCGGGCCTGTTCGCGGCCCTTGTCCGTCAGTGGCGTGTCCTTGCGGCCCGAGAAGCGCTTTTCCCTGTTGGCTTCGGTCTCACCATGGCGGGCGAAATAGAGCGCGATGCCGTCTTTAAGTCGAAGCGTCATTCTTGCCGACGGCGATATCGGGCGCGTCTTCGGCCTTCATGCCGACCACATGATAACCGGCATCGACGTGGAGATTTTCGCCCGTCACGGCGCTGCCGAGATCGGACAGAAGATACAGCGCCGTATTTCCGACCTCGTCGATGGTGACGGTCCGGCGCAAGGGCGCATTCAATTCGTTCCATTTGAGGATATAGCGGAAATCGCCGATGCCGCTGGCAGCCAGGGTCTTGATCGGTCCGGCGGAGATCGCGTTGACGCGGATATTCTTCTTGCCCAGATCCTCGGCCATGTAGCGCACGCTGGCTTCCAGCGCCGCCTTGGCCACGCCCATCACATTGTAGTGCGGCATCACCTTTTCGCTGCCGTAATAGGTGAGGGTGACCAGGCTGCCGCCTCTCTTCATCATCTTCTCGGCGCGGCGGGCCACGGCGGTGAAGGAGTAGCAGGAGATGTCCATCGTCATCCGGAAATTCTCCGGCGTGGTGTCCACGTAACGGCCTTTCAACTGGTCTTTGTCGGAAAAGCCGATGGCATGCACCAGGAAATCCATCTCGCCCCAGAGCCCGGCCAATTGCGCAAAGGCCGCGTCGATCGAGGCCTGGTCGGAGACATCGCAATCGATCATGGCTGCGGGCTTGAGCGGCTCGACCAGCGGCGTGACCCGCTTCTTGAAGACATCGCCCTGATAGGAAAAAGCCAATTCCGCTCCCGCTGCGTGGAGCGCCTTGGCGACGCCCCCGGCGATCGAGCGGTCATTTGCGACACCCATGATCAGGCCTTTCTTGCCTTTCATAAGGCCGTCGAACGCCATGCGATACTCCCCTCTGTCCGGCTCCGATTCTAGCCATCTGGACCGGAATCACCAGACAGCAGATACCATCTGGGCGCGGCGATTGCATCCCGCCGGTGCCTGCAATTGGCCTTTTATGGGCATCACTTCATGCGGGCGCGGGGATCGAAATTCGAATGCCAGTTCTCGGCGAATTGCTTGAGCGCGGCGTCCGGCGGATCGGGAAGCGCCACCACCAGCCGCACGTAAAGATCGCCTGCCGCCTGGCCGCCATGGACGGGCACGCCTTTGCCTTTCAGTCGCAGAACGGCGCCGGAGTTGGAATTGGGTGGAATGGAGAGATTGAGGGTGCCACCCAGCGTCGGCACCGGAACTTTCGCGCCCAGCACCGCCTCTTTCAAGGTCACGGGCAGGTCCATCCGAAGATCGTTGCCGTCGCGGCTCATGAAGGGATGCGTCGCCACCGTGACCTGAATCAGGACATCGCCATTGGGGCCGCCATGGCGTCCCGCGCCGCCCCGGCCCTTGATGCGGATCTGCTGGCCGTCCTTCAGCCCGGGCGGAATCTTCACGTCGATCTGCTCGCCATTGGCAAGCACGATGCGCCGCGTCCCGCCCATCACGCTTTCGCCGAAGCTGGCGGTGATGGCGACGGCGAAATCCTCGCCGCGCGCGGGCTGATTTGCCCGGCGTCCGCGCCCGCGGCCGCCGCCCATCAATTCCGAAAATATGTCCTCGGCGGAAAAGCCTTGCGCGCCGCCGCGATCGTCCCAGCTGAAATGAAATTCACGGTCCCCGCCGGGCGCGCCGCCGGCGCCCCCGCCAAAGCCGACAGGATTGCCCCGAAAGCCGCCCGCCCTGGGATCGAAGCCGCGCGGATTGCCGCCGGCATCGACCTCGCCGGCATCGAATTTGGCGCGCTTGTCCTTGTCGCCGAGAATGTCGTAGGCGGCGGAAATCTCCTGGAACCGCTTCTTGGCGAGGTTGCGGAAAGCTTTCTTGATTTCCGCTTCGCTGGCGGATTTGGCCACGCCCAGGACTTGATACGGATCGCGCATGCATTCTCCAGGCCGCCGGATTCGCGGCCACAGGCAATATAAGAGCCCCGGGCCGCGGTTCTAGTCTGGACCGGTCCGCAGGGGCGGGGGCGCAGAAGGGGCATGCGTGGCGGGTGCGGGCTGAGAGACTTCGGGTGCCGGTCCCAACTGGTCCAGCCGGGCTTGCGCCTCTTTCATGCCATGACCGGCCGCGGCGGCGTAAAGATTGCGCGCCACGGTCAGATTCTTGGGCACCAGCTGGCCGACTTCGTAGAATTGCGCCAGCTCATATTGCGCCAATGGATGATTGGCCGCCGCCGCGGCTTGCAGCAGGGGCAGCGCGCGCTCCGGGTCCGGCGGTCCCGCTTCGCCTCGAATCAGCATGTCGGCGAGATCGGCCTGGGCGGTGGGCAGGCCCGCCTCCGCCGCCCTCAGATACATCTCCTCGGCTCCCTTGGGGTCTTTCGCGGTTCCAAGGCCCTGGCGGCGCATCATCGCGACATTGCGCATGGCGGCGATGTCTTCGTCGTCGATCGCCGACCAGATTTTGTACGCCTTCGCATAGTCGCCCGCGTCATAGGCCGCGACCCCGGAATCGAAACTGTCCTTGAGGCCGGCGCCGGTCTCAGCGGTCGCGCAGCCCGATGCCATAAGCCCCAGAGACAGCACCAGAATTGCCGGCAGTTTGCGCATGGCTTCCTTTCCGGCCAAAGGCTAGCCTGTCCTTCGCCGGGATGCTACGGCGGAGCGATCATGGGCGATATCGGCGGACCTTTGGACGATGGCGGCATCGCGGTGGGAGACGATCCCTTCGCGTTGTTCGCGTCCTGGCTCAAGGATGCGGAGGCGAGCGAGCCCAACGACCCCAATGCCATGGCCTTGGCCACCGTCGATGCGCAAGGCCGGCCCAATGTCCGCATGGTGCTGCTGAAGCAAGCGGATGCCGAGGGATTCGTTTTCTATTCGAACCGCGAAAGCGCCAAGGGCGGCGAACTGGCCGCCCATGCCGCTGCCGCGGCGAACTTCCACTGGAAGAGCTTGCGCCGCGCCGTCCGCGTGCGCGGCGCCATAAGCGAAGTGAGCGCGGCGGAAGCCGATGCCTATTTCGCCACCCGGCCCAAGGACAGTCAGATTGGCGCCTGGGCCTCGGCGCAGTCGCGGCCGATGGAAGGGCGCTGGGCGTTCGAGAAGGAGATCGCCAAATACGCGGCCAAATTCGCGCTCTCCAAGGTACCGCGCCCGGATTATTGGACGGGGTTCCGCATCAAGCCGTTTGAGATCGAGTTCTGGCGCGACCGGCCGTTTCGCCTGCACGACCGGCTGGTCTATCGCCGCGACGGTGATGGGCCCTGGCGCACGGAGCGCCTCTTTCCGTGAGCGACATC
>JAFKFF010000082.1 GCA_017307315.1 Alphaproteobacteria bacterium | reverse complement strand
CGCTGGTGGGATAGAAGCGGGCGAGGTCCGCGGTCTTGTCCGGCCAGCCCAGAGTCGAGAACGGCCCCAAGGCGGAGGAGAACCAGGTGTCGAGCACATCGCTGTCGCGGGTCAGCGCCTTGCCGCCCGCCTGCGCCTGCGCTTCCGCCTCGGTCTCGGCGCAATAGATCTTGCCGTCGGCGTCGTACCAGACCGGGACCTGGTGGCCCCACCAGATCTGACGGGAAATGCACCAGGGCCGGATGTTGCGCATCCAGCCGAAAAAGACATTCGACCAGTTTTCCGGAACGAATTTGGTATCGCCCTGCTCCACCGCCGCGATCGCCTTGGCCGCCAGCGGCTCCACATTCAGATACCATTGCTCGGTGAGCATGGGCTCCAGCACGACGGTCTTGGTTTTCTCGTCATGCGGGACGGAATGGGTGATGGCCTCCGTGCCGTCCAGCAGGCCCGCGGTTTCCAGGTCCGCCACGATCTTCTTGCGGGCGGCTTCGCGCGACAAGCCGCGATAGGGCGCGGGCACGCCGTCGTTCAAGGTCGCGTCCTTGTTGAAGATGCTGATCATCTCCAGCGCGTGGCGCTTGCCGATATCGAAATCGTTGAAGTCGTGCGCGGGCGTGATCTTGACCGCGCCCGTGCCTTTCTCCGGATCGGAATGCTCGTCGGCGATGATCGGCACCAGGCGGCCGGTCAACGGCAAAACCGCCTTGCGCCCCACCAGCGCCTTGTAGCGCTCATCGTCCGGATGCACCGCCACGGCGGTGTCGCCCAGCATGGTTTCGGGCCTTGTGGTGGCGATGGTGATGAAGGTGCCCGGCATGTCCTCGACGGGATAGCGGATGCGCCAGAGATGGCCCTTGATGTCGATATTCTCGACTTCCAGGTCGCTGACCGCCGTTTCCAGGCGCGGGTCCCAGTTCACCAGCCGCTTGTCCTTGTAGATCAGGCCCTGGCGGTAGAGTTCGACGAACACCTTGGCGACGGCGCGCGACAGCCCCTCGTCCATGGTGAAGCGTTCGCGGCTCCAGTCGGCGCTGGCGCCGAGCCGGTGCAGCTGCTCGATGATCGCGCCGCCGGATTCGGCTTTCCACTTCCAGATCTCGGCGAGGAATTTCTCGCGGCCCAGGCCCACGCGGCTCATCTGCCGTTCCGCCAGCTGGCGTTCCACGATCAACTGGGTGGCGATGCCAGCATGGTCGGTACCGGGCTGCCAAAGCACGTCCTTGCCCCGCATGCGTTCGAACCGAGCCAGGATGTCCTGCAGCGTGTTGTTGAGGGCGTGGCCGATATGCAGCCGCCCGGTGATGTTGGGCGGCGTGATCATGATGGTGAAGGGCTGGGCGTCCGGCCGGTTGCCGGCCCGGAAGGCGCCGGAGTCGCGCCATTGGGCGTAGATCCGCCCTTCCACGTCCTTGGGAGAGAAAGTCTTGTCGAGCATGAGAAAACCGCTAATTGCCGGGGTGGCTTTCGGGCTTTTCGTCTTGTTGGTCAAGCGCCTGGCGCCGGCTCGCCACTTTCGCGGGTCCACCGAACCCGCACATGCGCTTCGCGCACCGCCTGCGCACGGTCAAGCCCGCCCTGTTCGAACGGGAATCAGCGTTTTCCGCGCGCCCGTACGACCCGCTCGATCTCGGTGCGGACCGCGCCTTCCAGGAGCGCCGGGAAATGCTCGTCCATCCATTCCCGGATCAGGGGTTTCATGCGCTCGATCACCGCGCCGGAATTGTCGGAGAGATATTTGGCCAGCACCGGCTCGAAGCTTTCGCGCACGGCCCGCTCGAACACATTCTCGATCGAGGAGCCGGCAACGGGCGCGATGGGCGCGGGAGCCTCCCGCCGCGGCGGGGCGGCATCCTGCGGCGCCTCATCGAGCGAATCGAAGGCTTCGTCCATCACCTTGCGGGTCTGGTCGGAGAAAATGTCGTTTTCCGCGGCCGCGACGGCTTCAGGCGCCGGGGCGGTCTCGAAAATCACGTCGTCCGGCTTGTCGGCGGATTCGGACGCTTGGGGCATGACGATCGGCTCCGGGGCTTGGTCGATTTCCTGGGTCAATTCCAGCACCTCGATGTCGGGAGCCGCTTCGGGGGTGGGCGCCACCAGCTCGGGCTTGGCGGCCTCCGCAGGCGACGCGGCGGCTTCCGGCGTGTCCTCGGAGATGATCTTGCGGATGGAGGCGAGAATTTCCTCCATGGTGGGTTCGTGCTGAGGACTGGACATGAAAGGGACTCCCGGCCGGCCAGATCTGGGCGTTGAAGTCCCAGGCTACAAAAACCCTAGGACAGTGACGATGCGAAGGCAAAGACGAAGTTAACGCCTTTTCGCCCCGCCTTGCTGGAAAGCCTTTCCGGCCGGGTTTCTAGATGGTTAGAAGACGAAGCCGATGTGCTTCTTGAAGCCTGCCAGAAGCGGCACATTGGCGTCGAAGCCCGCGCGGCCGCCGACCTGGCCGTTCTCCTTCACGAAGAGCATGGCACGGCCTTGCGGCCCCGATTGCAGGAAGGCGACCAGGCGACCGCCCTCTTCCAGCTGGGCCAGGAGCGCATCGGGCTGGGCCTCGATGGCGCCATTGACGAAAATCACGTCATAAAGGCCGCCGTCCTTGAAACCTTCTATCAGGGCGCCCTGGGTGATCTGCACATTGGGCTGGCCTTCCAGAAGGCCGGCAGCGACTCGCACAAGGTCGGCATCCTGCTCCAGCGCGACAACGTTCGCGGCCAGCCGGCCCAGCACGGCGGACGAATAGCCGGTGCCGCAGGCCACATCGAGAACCTTATCGTCGGCATCCACCTGGGCGAGTTGCAGGGCCTTGGCGAAGCTTCGGGGATCGAGAAGATAACGCCCCGGAGCGATTTCCACCGGCACATCGGCATAGGCCAGCGCACGCTTGGCCGCCGGCACGAAGCGTTCGCGCGCCACCGCGTCCAGCGCGGCATGGATGCGCACATCGGTGACGTCGTTGGTGCGGATTTGCGCTTCGATCATGTTGAAGCGGGCGGTCTGGGTATCGGACATGCGGGGAAAAGGCCTTGAGCGAAACGCGCCGGTTATAGGGGGCGGGTGCGGCCGAGACAACGTCCACCGACGCGTCCCGGATGCCTGCCTATCGCGGCGGCACAAGCCCAAGTGACAAGCCCGGCGGGGGCTGATAAAGACCCCCTCCGCTCAAAACGGAACTTGCGCGAGGCCACGTGGCGGAGTGGTGACGCAGCGGATTGCAAATCCGTGAACCCCGGTTCAATTCCGGGCGTGGCCTCCACCTTTCCCATAAATTTCCTCGCGAATCAGTCTGGTTAAGCCTTTGTTAACCGTGGGTTGGCATCATGGCGATGTCTTCCTTGAAGACACCCCACCATTACCCAACGCCTTGGGGCCGGGCTCATCCCCGGCCTCATTTTTTTGTGCCGTCGGCCTTCCCGAAAATGCCGCGAACCCTTGGAAAATTTCCGCTGGTCTTGGGAGTTGGGACGCGCTAGACACCCCGCCTCGCGTTCCTCGGTAGCTCAGTGGTAGAGCAACCGGCTGTTAACCGGTTGGTCGCTGGTTCGATCCCGGCCCGGGGAGCCATTTTTCTCACAACGAATTCAATCGCTTCCGCTCTACCCTGGCGCGAGCCACCGTGAGCCGAATTTGCTCCGGGCATGTTTCGGTGGGCAACTGCTCTCATGGGGGAATGCATTCGATGGCGGGCGGGCCTTCTGATGCTATCCTGGCAGGAAG
>JAFKFF010000081.1 GCA_017307315.1 Alphaproteobacteria bacterium | reverse complement strand
CAAGTCCGAGCCAAAGAAGAACCGCGCCAGCACCAGCCCGACCGCCGCATAGACGATGCACAGAAGCACCACGTCGCTGCGATAGGTCTGGAAATCCTCGAATCCTTTGCGGACCGCGTCAAAGACATCCTTGTTGTCGATGCGCCGGATCACGGGCGCGGGCGAATGGATCGTATCCTGGACATGATGCAGGGAATGGCCGACCGCGCTCAGCGCCTTGGCGGTACCCACCAGCTGGGAGCCGCCCCATTCGATCGGATTTCGGATTGTCATGCGCCTTCCTCCTGACCTGTTCTGGCCGGGGCCTTCGGGGCGCGGCGGCAACTCGCCGTCGGTCACGAAAAACCCGCGACCTTGCTGGAGAAACTATAGACCTGCGGCAGGATGCCGCAAGGGGGTCGGTAATAGCAGGAGATCGGGCTTTTCCGGGGTGCCCCATCGGAACCCGGAGCAAAAGACCTTCATCGGCATAACACCAGTCCAGCCTCCGGCCGCGGCATTGCGGAGAGTGCCGAGATGACTGTGGGATTCGGCCATCACATTCTTCTTTGATCGAGGAGGTGACGGGCGCGGACACCTGTGCCGGGACCATGATTTGCCGCCCGTAGGGTGCCTTGCGGGGCGGGATTGTCCTGCCGATAGTGTCGGAGCACTTGCGGCAACGGGCGGTGGGCCCAGAATATTTTCAGGGGGGATTTTCCATGGATCGGCGCACCTTGCTCGCGTCCGTGACCGGCGGCGCGGCGCTTCTTGCCGCCGGTTCGCGCTTGGCTTGCGCACAAAACACCGCGGCGGCATCCGCGACGGGTGGTCCTGGCCCCCTGAACCTGATTACGGACGTTCCCGGATTGCAGATCGGCCAGGCGGACGACGCCAAGGTGCGCACCGGCGTGACGGTGATCCTTCCCGACGGACGGGCGACCTGCGCGGTCGATGTGCGCGGTGGCGGGCCGGGAACGCGGGAGACGGACGCACTCAATTCCTGGAATCTGGTGCATTCGGTCGATGCGGTGGTCCTGTCGGGTGGCTCGGTCTATGGCCTGGCCGCGGCCGACGGCGTGGCGGCCTGGCTGGGCGCACGCAAGCGCGGCTATGGCCTCAGCACGACGCCCGGCGTTCCCGTCTCGCCCATTGTGCCGACCGCCATCCTCTACGACCTCGCCAACAAGGGAGACAAGAATTGGGGCACCAACCCGCCTTATCGCGATCTGGGATTGCGGGCGGTGGAATCCGCGTCGCGTACCTTCAAGCTCGGCACCGCGGGCGCCGGTTACGGCGCCGGCGCGGGCGCGCTGAAGGGTGGGATCGGATCGGCCTCCTTCGTCACCAAGGATGGGATCAGTGTCGGCGCCATCGTCGCAGTCAACAGCCTCGGCTCGCCGATCGTGCCGGGAACGAAGAATTTCTGGTCCGGCGCGCTGGAGATCGACAAGGAATTCGGGGGCTTTGGCGCCAGCAATGCCGCCGTCTATGGCGAGGATTGGGGCATGGCCAAGGCCAATCCGGGCGCGCGCGCCAACACCACCATCGCCTGCATCGCCACCGATGTCGAACTCGACATCGACCAGATGAAGCGCGTCACCATGATGGCGCAGGACGGGCTTGCGCGCGCCATCCGCCCCATTCATTCGCCGTTCGACGGCGATGTGGTGTTCGGCCTTTCCACCGCCAAGCAAAAGCCGCAAGGGCCGTCCGCCGATTTCCTGGTGGCGCGGATCGGCGCGCTGGCCGCCGACACGCTGTCCCGGGCCGTGGCGCGCGGCGTGTATGAAGCGAGCCTGCCGCCGGGCATGGAAGGCAAAACCTGGCGGAGCCTTTGATGCGGCAAGGACGCTAGCCGCATGCGGCCCTTCCTGCGCTACACCATCGGCATCGCGGTCCCGTTCCTGTCGGTGATCCCGACCGTTCCCTTGCTGAACCGGCTTTCGGCCGCGCCGCTGGGACTGCCGCTGGGCATATGGTGGCTGTTCGCCGCCATCCCGCTGACTTCGCTTTGCCTGGCGATCTGCTGGTTCTCCCATGACCGTCACCGGCCGGACGAGCATATCGAGGCCGATTACGATGGCGGCCAATCGGCATGACCATCGCCTTCCTGGCCGTCATCCTGCTTTCGCTGGGCCTCGCGCTTCTGTCGCGGCGCGGTCATGTCCGCCAGAAAGCCGAAGATTTCTTCATCGCCTCCGGCCAATTCAACACCGTTCTCTTTTTCTTTCTGGCGGTGGGCGAAACCTACAGCATCACCTCGGTGCTGGGCTATCCCGGCGGCATCTATGCCAACGGCACCAGCTTCGCCACCTGGTTCCTGGGTTATATCCTGCTCGCTTTCGTGGTGGGCTATTTCCTCAATCCCCTGATCTGGCGCGCGGGCCGCATTCACGGCGCGGTCACCTTGCCCGATCTTTTCCGCCGCCATTTCGACAGCCGGTCCCTGGAAATGGTGGTGGCCGGCGCCTCACTCCTGTTCCTGGTGCCGCTGGGGATGCAGCAATTCCTCGGCCTGCAGATCGTGCTCAAGGAACTGGGCTGGGGAATCTCGCCCCTCGCCTTGTCGATCTGCGCCGGCTTTCTCGCTTTCCTATACATCGCCATTTCCGGCATCCGCGCCTCCGCCTATGTCGCGGTGTTGAAGGACCTGCTTCTGATCGCGGCCATCCTCCTCACGGGCCTTGCCGCAGCCTCCCATGGCGCCGATTCTGTTTCCGCTTCTGCGGCGCAAGTGAAAGCGATGCAGCCGACCTTGGCGGGCGACATATTCTCGATCTCCACCATCCTCTTGCAGAGCGTCGGCTTCTGCATCGTGCCGCAGGCCTGCGCCTATGTTTTTACGGCGCGGTCGGCCAATGCCGTCCGGCGCGCACAGATGACCATGCCGCTCTATATGGTGATGTTCCCCTTCCTCACCATCCTGGCCTATTTCGCGATTCGCCAGGGGGTGCAGGTCCAATCGCCCAACGAAGTGTTTCCCGCCGCCGCCAGCATGTTGTTGCCGCCCCCGCTGGTCGGCCTGGTTCTGGCGGGCGCCGCTTTGGCGGCGTTGGTGGTGATCACGGGCGTGTGCCTTGCCATTGGGCCCCTGGTGTCGCGCAATCTGGTGCCCGGCCTCAACGACCGCCAGCAGCGGCAATGGTCGCAGGTGGTGATGGCGCTTTATCTCCTTCTTTCCATCGCCGGCGCGGCAACCTCGTCGGAGCTGATGGTGACGATCAACAACCTCTATTATTTCGGCGTCACCCAGGTGTTGCCGGGCATGCTCGGCATCCTCTTCCTGCGCCGCATGCGTCCCGCCGCGATCATCGCCGGCCTCCTTGCGGGCGATGGCATCGCGATTGCGATCTATGAATTCGCCATTCCCGTGGGCGGCCTCAATGCCGGCTTCATCGGCCTCATGGTCAATCTTCTGATCGTCTTCGCCGCGCTGCGCTTCCTGCCGGATCGCGAACGCATCCCCATCGTCGAAAGATCATCCGGCCGGCGGCTTGAGCCGGTCAGGGCCCACTCCTAGGATCGCAGGCATGATAGAAGAGCAGATTTTCATCGGCGGCCGCTGGCGCGGCAACGGCGCGACCCTGCCGGTCGAGGACCCTTCGACGGGCGAGCCTATCGGCACCTTGGCCGCCGGCGGCGCCGCAGATGTCGATGCGGCGGTGATCGCCGCCGATACCGCCCTTCACGGCGCGTGGGGCAAGGCCACCGCGGCGGAACGCGGGCGGGTTCTGGCACGGATGGGG
>JAFKFF010000080.1 GCA_017307315.1 Alphaproteobacteria bacterium | reverse complement strand
AACCTGATCCAGACCGTGCGCGGACTGGGCTACAGCCTGGAAGATCCCGCCCTTGGGACGAACCATTCTCAGGCTTGATTCCCTCGCCGCGCGCCTGATCGCGGCGGCGGCGATCTGGACCATGCTGGGCCTGGCGGTGGGCGGCGTGGTCCTGTCCAATGCTTTCCGAAACGCGTCCGAGAAGAGTTTCGACGCGCGGCTGGGAAGCGACATGGACGGGCTGATCGCGGCGGCGGAGCCCGACACGCAAGGCGGCGTGATCCTGCAGGACCGCTTCGTCAATCACCAGTTCGACCGGGTCTATTCGGGGCTTTATTACCAGATCAAGCCGCTGGGTCCGGAGCCCGGCGGACAGATCTCGCGCTCGCTGTTCGATCAGGTGCTGAACGTGACCGACGAGGTGCAGCGCGGCGCCTTGCGGTACGGCTTCGCGGTGGGTCCGGAAAATCAGCATCTGCGCGTGATCTCGCGGCGGGTGGAGTTTCCCATCAGCGCCACGCCCGAGCGCAGCGACACGCGCGCCTATACCTTCATGGTGGCGGGCGACCTGTCGGCGGTGGATGCGGAAAGCGATGCCTTCAACGGCACCTTGATCTGGTCGTTCCTGCTGCTCGGCGCGGGCCTGGTGATCGCGGTGTTCCTGCAGGTTCGGGTGGGACTTCTTCCGTTGCGCAAGCTGCAGGAATCCTTGGCGCGCATCCGCAACGGCAGCACCCCGAACCTGGAAGGAAATTTTCCGGCCGAGATCGCGCCCCTGGCGTCCGAGCTGAATTCTCTCATCGAGCACAGCAACGAAGTGGTGGGCCGCGCACGCACCCATGTCTCCAACCTGGCGCATTTTCTCAAGACCCCGCTCAGCGTCCTGACCAGCGAGGCGGAAGCCGAACCCGGCCCCCTGGCCGACCAGGTGCGCCGCCAGGTGGACACGATGCGCCGGCAGGTCGATCATTATCTCGCCCGCGCCCGCGCCGCCGGCAGCGTCAATGTGCTGGGCAACCGCACGGCGGTGGCGCCGGTCCTGTCGGATCTGGCGCGCGTCCTGACCCGCATTCATGCCGAACGCGACATTGCCATCGATTGGGATTGTCCCGCCGACCTTCATTTCCGAGGCGAACGCCAGGACCTGGAGGAGATGACGGGCAATCTGATGGACAATGCCTGCAAATGGGCGGGCACAAGGGTGATGGTGCGGGCCTTGCGCGAAGGCGCCTGGCTTACCTTGACGGTGGAGGATGACGGGCCGGGCCTGGCGCCGGAAGACCGCACCAAGGTGGGCACCCGGGGCGAGCGCCTGGACGAAAGCGTGCCGGGGACCGGGCTGGGCCTTGCCATCGTGCGGGATATTTCCAAGCTTTATGCCGGTTCTCTGGCCCTGGACACCTCGCCCCTTGGGGGGCTGGAAGCGCGGCTGACTCTCCCCGCCATCCAATAGTCCGCAAGGCGGCGTTAACGATGCCGCGTCTAATGTGGACGGGCGAAGCGGCCTTTCCTGTTGCGTATGATCCCATCCCAAGACAAGTCCGGTCAGTTGCAGAATCTCCTGGGCAAGCTGCCCGAAGCGGCGGCGGGCAAGCTGGCGCGCGCGGTGGAGATGGACCGGCTGATGGACGGCGATGCCCTGCCGCATGAAATCATCCTGGCGGGCCTTCGCCCGTCCTTGCGCCAGGCCGACCGGACGCTGACGCCGCTGCGGCTCTTCTGCCAGCCTTTCGAGGACCTGCTCTCTTCCGAAGCGCGCGTGGAAAAGCAGAAGGCCGTGATCGCGCGCGCGAGTCTGGTGCCGGTATGGTCCTGGCTCGGCGCCGATCTCCTCGCCAAGGAAACCCATGCCTATTTCCGCGACACCAAGGCCGCGATCCTGGCGGGCAGGATCGAAGAAGCGGCGATCATGGCGCAGGTCTTCCAACTCGCCGCCGGCAAGGCGATGCGCGGGGCACTGGCCGGCGATGGCGCCGGGCCACGCAAAAGATTGAATGCCGACGAGATCGCCGATGCGGACGAAATGGCGCTTCTGCTCTGCGAGAGCGAGGAAATGCTGAAAGTCCAGCAGCGGGTGCCCAAGCATCTGGCGCATCTGACCGAAGAGATTCTGTGGCAGCTGCGCGAGAGCTATGACGCGCTGATCGCCCGCAACCCCGATGCCGCCCCTTACGTCGCGGTGGTGACGATGAACCGGCTGCAGCGGCCGTGGGAGGCGCTCCGGCTGCCGCTGATGGTTTCGCGCCAGACCGGCGATGCCTTGATCTCCAAGACCGACATGGGCCTGGCCGGCGAAATTCTCTTCGCCCGCATGGACCATATGCGGGCCGGTATCCTGGCCGCCCGCCATCCGGTGTTCGATGCGGCCGCCCTGGTGGCGCAGGTGGGCTCTTTCGCCGAATTGTCCAGCGCCGTGGTGAAGGAGATCGAAGTCCGCCGCGACGGCGAATGGGGCCAGCGCCTGCTCAAGGACCGGGCCGCCATCGGCGCGGTGATGGACGGCTTCATGGAGCGGGCCGGCAAGGAAGTCATCGCCGCGCTTCCCATGCAGAAGGGAACCGGCGATTTCGCGCGACCGACGCTTGCCGAAAAGCGCGAGCTCGCCTTGCGTTATACGCAGCTCGTCGCGGGCACGCGGATATTCGCGGCCGCCGGCTCCTTTGCCGCCAAGCAGCGCACCGCGCTCGAGGATTGCTCCAACCATCTGCGCCGCTATGTCGAAAACGCGATCCGGGAGCTGCGGAGCGCCGGGGGCGACAAGCGGGCGACCATCGAATCCCAGCTGCAATTCTGCGCCGATCTGGCCGCGCTTCTGTTCAGCCCGGAAGAAGCGGAACTGATCCGCCGGCGGGTGCGGGCGGCGCAAAGCGCCGCTGCTTAGTTTTGCCCCCATCTGTCTTCCTCGGGATAAACCCTCGGAAGACATCTTCCCCCGCCAGTCGCTTCGCGACGCGGGGGAAGAAATTCTCGGCCTAGGCGATAAAGCGCTTGTCGAAACATGCCGAGGCCCGCCTCCCCTGCGCGCGCGTAGCGCGCTGGTGGGAGAAGTGCCTTGGTATGGTTCGACAAGCTCCAGGGCGCCTTGGCTCTAGCTTTCTTCCCCCGTATGGCGAAGCCATTGACGGGGGAAGATGTCCGATAGGCCGCTTGCGGCCGTGTCGGACAGATGGGGGCAGAATTGATCTGAACCCAGGATGAACGGCGGCGGAAACCCTCGAAAACTTCTTAAATTTCATCCTTGCCGGGGCGGCTTGAAGCGCCGCAAAATCGCGCCATCTGCAAAGGGTCATTCCGGAAAGGCAATGCCATGATCCGCACAACCAGTCTGGCCGCGTTGAGCCTGGCGCTGATGAGCGCCACCGCGGTCGCCCAACCGGCGGCAAGCGCCAGTGCGCCGCCGGCCTCCCTGTCCAATCCCGACAATGGGAACCGCGATTACGACGACGACTATCCGCAAGACCAGCGCGATTATGCGCAGGATCAGCGCACGCAACGCGCCGCGCCGCAACGCACGGCGGAAGAGCAGCGCTCGCGCGATCTGTTCTGCCGCCGCGACGCGGCCGCGCGCACCGGCTATGTCACCCCAAGCCAGGCCGCCGGCCATGAGCAGGCCAACGGCACCATCCTGGGCACCTTGGGCGGCGCCGCTGTGGGCGCCCTGATCGGCGGCGCCGCCGGCAATGCCGGCGCGGGCGCGGCCGGACTGGGCGACATCGGCCGCCATTTCCCGGACACCGACATGGCCTTCG